>DASSNZ010000072.1:0-5678 GCA_035701135.1 Verrucomicrobiia bacterium | reverse complement strand
GAAACGAGTCCAGGAAATCCGCCGCGAGGATGCGATCAATTTCTGGTTCAACCGCGAATTCGGCCAATCACTGCGGGGCACGCCACTCAACCAGCCCAAGTCTTCCTCGCTCGCTCCGGCAGGCCCATCCTGAGCCGCGTCAGGCATTCGCAGTCGTGAGCGCCGCCATCAAACTTTCCTCGCCGGCCACGCGTGAGTTTTGGGAAATTGCGGTGCTGTTCGAGGACGATTCTCTTCTCGCGCTCGACAAACCGGCGAGGCTCGCGACTTCGCCCGAGAGAGCGAATCCGGAGCGCCCCAGCCTTGCAAACCTTCTGCACGAAGCGATCAACGCGGGAAAATCCTGGGCCAAAGAACGCGGGCTAAATTATCTGATGAATCTTTACAGGCTCGACGCGGAGGCAAGCGGCGTGATTCTTTTCGCGAAAACCAAATCCGTCCAAACCACGCTGGCCGATTTGTTCGGTTCGGAAAAACCTTTAAAAAAATATCTCGCGCTCGTTCGCGGCGTTCCGGCCGACGATCAGTTTGAAATCAATCAGAAAATCGCGCCGCATCCGGTTGTCGCCGGAATGATGCGCGTGGATTCCCGAAATGGAAAACGCTCGCGAACGCTGGTCCAAACGCGGGAACGTTTTTCCAATTACGCATTGCTCGAATGCCGCCCGGCGACGGATCGCCCGCATCAGATCCGCGTTCACCTCAGCCACATTGGATTGCCGGTCGTCGGCGATTCGCTTTACGGCGGACGCCCGTTGTTTTTGTCGCGACTGAAAAAAAATTACCAGGAGAAAAAAGATCAGCCGGAACGCCCGCTGATGGGTCGTGCCGCGCTGCACGCGGAACAATTGGAAATTCCACATCCAATTTCCGGAGAACCGCTCCATATTTCCGCGCCGTGGCCGAAGGATTTGAAAGCGGCCGTGAAATATCTCGGGCAGTTCGGGAAGTAGTTATTTTCCCGCGGTGAACCCGCCCGGAAGCCACATATCGCTTGGCAACCAGGTTTCTTTGCCGTCCTTGTGATGACAAACAATTGTTGCGCCGTCGTGCCCGATTGAAAAAGAATTTACCGGCGCGCCGGATTCAAAATCGGCCTCGGGAATCTCGCCGAATGGGATTCCGTTGACGAAATCTTTCGCCTGAACGAAAAGTTTTTTCGTCGAAACATCGTACCACACACGCTCGACGCGCAGTTCATCAATGGAAATATCCACGTTCACGCAATTCAGTGATAAACTTTTCAAGGCTCCCTTGCAAATTCTTATTCCACTCCCGCTCAAGCCCGCGAACCGGGCCGCCCACACGATCGAACACTCCGATCTGCCGCTCACCTTGAAAAACATGGATATGCCGACCATCGTGGTCCGACCGCGTGAATTGGAAAATATAGCCTCCGATTTTTCGGCGTATAACATTACGAAACCGCCCAATTCAAAATCGCTTTTTGTGTGTGAAGCCGGTTTTCAGCCTCGTCGAAAATCGTCGCCGCGTTTGCCTCGAATGTCGCCTCGTCAATTTCCTTCCCGCGATACGCCGGAAGACAATGCATCACGAGCGCGTCTCTTTTCCCGAGATTCACGAGCGATTGATTGATCTGGTATCCGCTCAGAATTCGGATCCGTTCCTCCGCCTCGGCTTCCTTGCCCATCGAAATCCATACGTCCGTGTAAAGCAGATCGGCATTCCTCGCCGCAGCCTGAACGTCATCCGTGACGGATATTTTTCCTCCGGCGCGTTGGATCAATTCCACGGAAGGCTGAAACGGTTTCGGCGAAGCAATCCGCAATTCAAAACCCAGTTTTGCCGCCGCAAAAATCCATGAGTTCGCCACGTTGCACGCGCCATCGCCAATGAACGCGACGGTTTTCCCGCGAATGTTTCCGCGTTTTTCCTGAAAGGTAAAAATGTCCGCGAGAATCTGGCACGGGTGCTCGTCGTCGGTCAGCGCGTTGATCGTGGGAATGCCGGAAAAACGCGCGAAATCCTCCACATCCGATTGCGCGAAGGTGCGAATGACCGCGCCATGAATCATCCGGCCGAGAACGCGCGCCGTGTCTTTGATCGGTTCGCCGCGGCCGAGTTGAATATCATGCGCGCTCAGAAACATCACGCTCCCGCCCAGTTCGCGAATGCCAACCTCGAAGGAAACCCGCGTGCGGGTCGAGGATTTCGCAAAGACAAGCGCCCAGCTTTTGCCGGACAACGGCTGCCTCGTGTGATGCCCGCGCTCTTTTTTAAACACGGCGGTGTCCGCCAGAATTTTTTCGATTTCCTGCGGCGACAATTTTTCAATGCTCAACAGATTTTTCATGAAATTTTTTCGATTGCGAATCCCGGATTCCAGACCTGAGCGCCAATTTCCGGCGGCAAAGGATTATTATGACAGTTTCGCCGTCACGGATTCAATCCTCTTTAATCCTTCGACAGCTTCTTCTTTGCGGAGATTCAGCGCCGGCAAAAGCCGGATGACCGACGCGCCGGCGGGAATCGTCAGCAAACCCGCGTCGTGCAGAAGATTCACAAAACGGATTGCCTGCGTTTTCGCCGGATCACCCGGAAGATTCGGAATGTTCGCGGCCAGCTCAAATCCTAACATCATTCCCAGTCCGCGCACATCGCGAATCACGCGCGGATATTTCCGCGCGATTTCTATCAAGCCATTCTTGAGAAATTCACCGACGCCGCGCGCGTTTTCCGCGAGATTTTCCTTTTGAATCACTTCAAAAACTTTCAGCGCCACGGCGCAACCGAGCGGCGAGCCTCCAAACGTCGTGCCGTGCGTTCCCGGTCCGAACAAATCCGCGTGCGGCGCGCGCACCCAGATCGCGCCGATCGGAAATCCGTTGCCGAGTGATTTCGCAATTGAAATGCCATCCGGCAAAAATGCGCTGCCGGCATCCTGCCGACTTTCCAGATTTTGATCAGTCGGCGAGACGCCGGCAGCGTCTTCCAGAATTCTTTGAAACGCCTGGTAACGACCGGTGCGAAATTGTCCGTCCTGAACGGCGTCCATGAGCAGGAGCAATTTTTTTTCATCGCACAATTTTCGCAGGCCAAGAAGATATTCCGGCGTCGCGGGCGTCAACCCGCCTTCACCCTGAATGCCTTCAATCAAAATCGCGACTGTCGCGGGTGAAATCGCATTGCGAACCGCTTCGAGATCATTGTACGGAACGTGGCGAAAACCCGGCGTCATCGGCTCGAAACCTTTTTTCACTTTCTCCTGGCCGGTCGCGGCGATGCCCGCGAGGGTTCGTCCGTGAAATGAATTCAGCGCGGTGATGATTTCGAAACGTCCTTCGTCGTGGCCGAATTTTCGCGCGAGCTTGAACAAGGCTTCGTTCGCCTCGCCGCCGCTGTTGCAGAAAAAAACTTTTCCCGGCGCGATCAGATTTACGATGGTTGCCGCGAGCCGGCCTTGAGGTTCGTTGTAATAAAGATTTGAAACGTGAACGAGTTGACGCGATTGCTCGATGAGCGCCTCGGTGATTGCCGGATGCGCGTGGCCGAGCGCCGTCACCGCGATGCCGCCGCCGAAATCGAGATAGCGTTTGCCGGAGACATCGTGAAGCCAACTGCCCGAGCCGTGATGAAACGCGATGTCAAAACGGCCGTAATTCGGCACGACGTTTTTCTGAAATAACGATTGAACCGCGGCGAATTCGCTTCGCACAATCGGCGGCGGTGATGCAACAATTTCTTTCATTTTTTCGTTTCCAATGGAACGGAGGAAAATCTTTAGCACGAGCGCGCGTGGATGAAAGCGGAATTTTCGACGCGAATTGAATCACTCGCGCATTTTTAACTTGGCAACGCGGACGGTTGCCCCACTTTGAAAGACGTGATTCATCCGACAGCCGTCATTCATCCGAACGCGAAACTGGGTTCCAGCGTTCGCGTCGGGCCGTTCGCGGTAATTGACGAAGCCGTGGAAATCGGCCCGCAATGCGTCATCGGCCCGCACGTTTATCTCACGGGCGTAACGAAAATCGGATCAAACAATCAGTTCCATGCCGGTTGCGTGATCGGCGACGCGCCGCAGGATTTAAAATATGACGGCGCGCCGACGCGATTGCGGATTGGCGATCACAATGTTTTTCGCGAACACGTAACAGTTCATCGCTCGACGCATCCGGACGGCGAAACGGTTGTTGGCTCGCGCAATTTTCTCATGGCCAATTCGCACGTCGGCCACAATGCGCGAGTCGGTGATCACGTCATTCTCGCCAACGGCGTTTTGCTGGCCGGGCATGTGGTTGTCCAGGACCGCGCGTTTTTGTCCGGCAACTGCGTCGTGCATCAGTTTATCCGCGTTGGAACGCTAGCGCTGGCGCAGGGCGGATCGCGAATCAGTGTGGATTTGCCGCCGTTCACGATTGCGACGAATCTGAACGAGATTTGCGGATTGAACGTGATCGGCCTGCGCCGCGCGGGATTCAATCCGGAGGAACGGCTGGAATTGAAACGGCTTTATCATGCGTTGTTCCGCGGCGGAAAACCGCTTCGCGCCGCGCTGGAGGACTCGCGAACGAAATTCTCCAGCGCGCCGGCGAAAATTTTGATGGATTTCGTCGCTTCGGCAAAACGCGGCGTTTGCGCGGATTCGGGCGCGCGAAAACTGCGCGAAGAAACAGAAACAAATCGTCAGGAATAGCTTTTGACCGGATGAAATTTTTAGAATACAGTTCGGTTTCGGCATGAGTCTCAGGTTGTTGCATTTTCGGTCCGCCGTTTTGGTTGCGCTGCTCGCAAGTTATTTTCCCGTTTCCCATTCTCTCGCCGCCGATCCCGCGCCCGCCGCGCAATCGGATTCAACCGCGAAAACAGACGCCTCGTCCGACAGCGGATTGGATTTCAAACATTCAACGCTCTCGGATCTTATGCGAAGGTTTCCATCGAAACCCGAATTGGGAAATTTCGGTTCGCAGGATTCCGCGCCTTTGCCGCCGCTTCCTCCGCCGCGCGCTCCAAGCGCTCGCGCCCGGCAGCTTTTGGATGAGAAAAAAAATTGGGTTTTTCTCACGCCCGATGACGTGCTCAACGATTATTTGATCCGGGAAAATCTAAAAATGCCGGAATACGATTCGCTCGGCCGCGAAAAAACCTCCACGCCGATTGTCGAGCGTTTTTACGAGCATTTGTCGGACAGCCATTTCTCCACCAACTCCGCGCCGGATTTTTCTTTCAACACAGACAACAACGCAAATCCGCTTCTTTCGGGAATTTCGGCCGAATTGCAAAACCCGGCAGCGCCCGGCAACACCCTCGCCACCGTGCTGAATAATTTCAATTCCATGGTGATGCGTCCCGGCGGCGTTTCGGATTTATTGGGCGGAAAAAACAACCAGCCCGCGCCTGTGTCGCCGCAGGAATTCCGGGAACACACCGCTCAACAGCGGCATCTGGATGCGTTCGCGCAGGCCATGAATTATCAGCCGTTTCAAACTCCATCGCTGTTTCCAACACCCGGCGCAACCATAAAGCCGTCTTCCTCGACGCCTTCGGATCGGACAGTTCCCGGATGGGACGACAATTCCGATTCCGCGCAACTGCGAAATCCATACGACCCGTCGGCGGGAACTTACAATCCGCTGCTTTCCATCGGGATACCAAAAGCTCCGGGCGCGCCCGAAAGGCCGACGGCTCCGGCACGTCCGAACATTTACGACAAACCG
>DASSNZ010000071.1:0-3460 GCA_035701135.1 Verrucomicrobiia bacterium | reverse complement strand
AAGTCGCCGCCGAAGTTTTTGAATATCTCAGCCTCGAGGACCAGGAACGGCTTGTGCAGGCGCTGGGAACCGAGCAGGTCGCGCAAATCCTAACGGATATTTCTCCCGACAATCGAACCGCGCTGCTCGAAGAATTGCCCGCGAGTGTCACGCAAAAATTGCTCAATCTCCTTTCGCCGCAGGAACGGAAAATCGCGTCGGAACTGCTCGGCTATCCCAAGGATTCCATCGGCCGCCGCATGACGCCGGAATACGTGGCGATTCAATTGAACTGGACGGTCGCCGAAGTATTGGCGCACTTGCGAAAAGTCGGGCGGCAAAGCGAAGCGTTGAACCAGTTATACGTCGTGGATGAAAAAGGCCGGCTCGTGGATTCCGTCCGGCTGCGAAGCCTTGTCGTCGCGGACCTGGATACGCCGGTGACGACGCTGCTCGATCAACAATTGCTCGCCTTGCGCGCTACGGACGATCAGGAAAAGGCGGTGGCGGCGTTCAAAAAATACGATCGCACGATGCTCCCCGTCGTTGACTCAAAAGATGTTCTGGTCGGCGCCGTCACGGTGGACGATGTTTTGGATCTGGCGGAACGCGAGGCGACCGAGGACATTCAAAAACTGGGCGGCATGGAAGCGCTCGACGCGCCGTACTTGCGGATTCAACTCGCGGGCATGATCCGCAAACGCGCGCCCTGGCTGATCATTTTGTTTTTGAGCGAAATGCTGACGACCACGGCAGTCGGATTTTTCCAGGGCGAATTAACCAAGGTCGTCATGCTCGCGCTGTTTATGCCTTTGATTATTTCGAGCGGCGGCAATTCCGGTTCGCAGGCGACGACGCTGATCATCCGGGCCATGGCGCTGGGGGAAGTTACGTTGCGAGACTGGTGGCGCGTGATGCGGCGCGAAGCGACTTCCGGTTTGTCGCTTGGCGTGATTCTTGGCGCGATTGGATTTGTGCGGATCACAACGTGGCATTTTGCCTTTCACGCGTACGGACCGCATTGGGCGCTGATAGCGACCACGATTTTTTTCTCGCTGATCGGCGTTGTCCTGTGGGGAACGCTGGCGGGCTCGATGCTGCCGTTTTTACTGCGGCGGCTCGGTCTGGACCCGGCGACATCTTCCGCGCCTTTTGTCGCAACGCTGGTTGATGTAACCGGATTGGTCATTTATTTTTCCATCGCCAATTTTGTGTTGCGCGGAACGCTGTTGTAGAATCGGAAAATTTCTCTCCGCTCCAGCGTTCGATGTTCGATGTTTTCCAATTCAGTTTCATCCCGGTTCCGTCTGATTTTTCGGATCGAGCAGTAGATCAATTTTTTCTTTGCTTAAACCCGATTTTTCCATTGCGATTTCGCGGACAGTCCGGCCGGTTGCATACGCGGTTTTTGCAATTTTCGCCGCGTTATCGTAGCCGATTTCCGGCGCGAGCGCGGTGCACATCGCCAGACTTTGTTCGATGTAGCCTTCGCATTTTTCCTTGTCCGCCTCGATTCCGAGAATACACCGATTCGCAGAAACGCGGCTGGCGTTTGTCAGCAATTCAATCGCTTGAAGCAGATTATGCGCGGCGACCGGCAGCATCGTGTTCAACTCGAAATAACCGAACGTCCCGGCAAACGCCACCGCCGCGTCGTTGCCAATCACCTGCGCGCCGACCTGAATCACCATTTCGCACATCACCGGATTCACTTTTCCCGGCATGATCGAAGATCCCGGCTGGGTCGCGGGCAATCTAATTTCTCCCAAACCACAGCGCGGACCGGACGCAAGCCAACGAATATCGTTTGCGATTTTTACCAAACTGATCGCGACCGTTTTCAGCGCGCCGCTGGTTTCCACGAGCGCGTCAATCGCGCCTTGCGCTTCGAAATGATTCGGCGCTTCGCGCAAATTCAATTTCGTTTCGGCGGCAATGCCTTCAATTGTTTTTCGCGCAAAATCACGATGCGTGTTGATGCCGGTTCCGACGGCTGTTCCGCCCAGCGCCAGTTCGCCAAGATGATTTTCAGTCGCGCGCAAACGCGCCATATCGTGTTCAACCTGGCTCGCGTAACCGCTGAATTCCTGACCCAGCCGAATCGGAGTGGCGTCCTGCAAATGCGTGCGGCCAATTTTCAAAATCGAATTGAACTCAGCCGTTTTTTTCGCGAGCGCGTCGCGCAATTCGCTCAATGCCGGAATCAGGTGATGAACAATTCCTTCCAGCGCCGCGATGTGAATCGCGGTCGGAATTACATCGTTCGACGATTGGCCGCGATTGACGTGATCGTTTGGATGGACCGATTTGTCGCCGCGTTTTCCGCCGAGAATTTCAATAGCGCGATTCGCAATGACTTCGTTCGCGTTCATGTTTGTCGAAGTGCCGGAGCCGGTTTGAAAAATATCCACGACGAATTGCGAATCCCATTTTCCTTCCGCCACTTCCATCGCGGCGCTCTGAATCGCATTGGAAATATTTTTCGGAAGCAAACCCAGCGAAGCGTTCGTGATCGCCGAGTGTTTTTTAATCAAACCCATCGCGCGGATGAACCGCCGGGAAAAACGCAAATCGCTGATCGGAAAATTCTCAACCGCACGCGCCGTCTGCGCGCCATAATAAGCATCGGCCGGCACCTGCATTTCGCCCATGGAATCCACCTCGGTTCGGAAATCATTTTTCATGAAGGGAAATTAACGCAACGACGCGAAGGCGCAAAGCGTGTCAGTGGAAGCTTGAACTCCGATTGGCGCGCCTTTAGTTTTCCCGCGATGAATTTGTTGCAAGATTCGCTGCTCGAACTGATCCGCCGCGCCTCGGCTGAAATTCCCGATGACGTCCACCGCGCCATCACCAATTCTCTCGAACAGGAAAAGAAAGGCACGATCGCCGAAAGCGCGATCAAGATCATCGAACAGAACATCGCGCTGGCGAAAAACAAATCGCAGCCCATCTGCCAGGACACGGGCAGCGTGATTTTTTATGTCGAATGCCCGGCGGGCTTTGATCAGATCGCGTTTGAAGAAGCCGCGCGCGAAGCGGTGAAGCTGGCGACAAAAAAAGGCTTTTTGCGGCAGAATTCCGTGGATTCCATCACGGGAAAAAACGACGGCACCAATCTCGGTCCCGGCGCACCCACACTTCATTTTCATCAGCATCGCTCACCGGAAATCAACGTGCGGCTGATTCTCAAAGGCGGCGGCTGCGAAAATGTCGGCGCGCAATATTCGCTGCCAAACGAGAAACTCAAAGCGAATCGCGATCTCGACGGCTGTCGGAAAGCAATCCTCGACGCCGTCTTGCAGGCGCAGGGCAAAGGCTGCGGTCCCGGGATTCTCGGCGTTTGCATCGGCGGTGATCGCGCGACGGGTTACGAAGCTTCAAAACAACAATTGCTTCGCAAGATTGATGACGCAAATCCGAATCCGGAACTCGACAAACTGGAAAAGGACATTGTCGAAACCGCGAACAAGCTCGGCAT
>DASSNZ010000070.1:0-2988 GCA_035701135.1 Verrucomicrobiia bacterium | reverse complement strand
GGTCCGATTTTCGGATTCAGTGATACCTGGCAGCTTGTGATCAACACGGGAACGACCATCGTGACTTTCCTGATGGTGTTCGTGATTCAGAACACGCAAAATCGCGACAGTGAAGCGGTGCATCTCAAGCTGGATGAATTGTTGCGCGCCACTCACGGCGCTCACAACGCGGTGCTGGACATAGAAGAACTTTCCGAGGAGGAATTGGATCGTATCAAAAAATGCTATTCCAAACTCGCGCGCGAAGCCGCCGAGGATGTTCTCCGAGGTCATTCGGATTTTGGCACGCCGGAAGTGGCGTCCTCCGTTTCGCAAGGCAAAAAATAATTTCTGCGGCGACTTTCGGTTTCTCAAAATTTTTCCTGACCAGAGTTTCAGAAGCAGTTTGAAGATGCGCAGACGCGTCTGCCTGAGAAGCCTGGCCGGGCGGCAAATAAAAAGTTCAGCCGGATTTTTGGATTTTGAAATTTCAGACGAGATGTTTTAGACTGGTTTCAGGGGAACACCCCATAGGCGCGGTGCGCGTAAAATCTATAGTGTTGACTAATTCGTAGCGGCGCTTTTTAACACTTTAACGATCAACCAACAAAAATTATGGAAACACGAAGCGAATCAGACATTGAACAATCCACCGAAAAACTGTTGCAGGACTTGAAAGAAGTCGTTCAGGACGGTGAGGAACTTTTAAAAGCCGGAGCCGAGGACTTGAGCCAGCGCGGAAGGGCCGCGCGGGAAAAATTGGCCGCCGCTCTGGAAGTGGCGAGAGAAACGCAGCGCCGGATTCAGGAACGCGCCGTCGCCGGCGCGCGCGCGGCCGACACCATGGTTCGCGAACATCCGTACCAGGCCATCGGTATCGCTTTCGGCGTGGGACTGCTCGTCGGAGTGCTCGCAAGCCGAAGATAAAATGAGCCTGGACAATCAAGACGGCCCGACGTTGGGACGGCTGCTTCGCAAAACAGCGGCGACGGGTCTGGGACTGTTGCGAAACCGCGGCGAGTTGTTTCTCGTCGAATTGCAGGAGGAAAAGTCCCGCGTCATCAAGCTGATTGTTTTTGGCGTCACGGGATTATTCCTGATGCTGATGACCGTTCTGTTGGTAACGGGCGCGATCATTTATCTCGTGCCTGAAAAATATCGGCTTTACGCGGTCGGCGGTTTCGCGCTGCTTTATTTTCTTGGCGCAGTCGGTTCGTTTCTCGGAGTGAAAGCCTCGCTTCAGCACGTTCCATTCGACGCGACTTTGGAACAGTTTAAAAAAGATCGCGAACTGGCGGAGGCTTTCGATGAGTGAATTGAAAAATCGGAAGGCCATGCTCATCGCCGAAAGCGAGGTGCATCGCGAGATGCTCAAACTGGAGATTCAAAACCTGAGAATCTATGGTTTGAAAACGAAGCAAAAATTGATGTCGTTCAGACCGGGAAATCCCGCGCTTGCGGTTGGCGTTCCGTTGTTGATGTCGCTCATCGGTCGCAAACGCGGAATGCGACGCTGGGGCGCGCTGGGTTTTCTGGGCTGGCAACTGGCGCGCAATTTTGGCGGAGTGCTGAAAGGAAAACCGTTTCGCTCCCGGCGCGCTGTTGAGGAGTTTTTGGAAAAGAGGATGTGATTTATGGCTGAAAATCGAGGCCGGCCGGGCGGAAAACTGGGTGTGGCAAAAGGCGGTTCCAGACGCGCAAAATCGAAAACACGACAGGCGAATCCAATGCCGGTTTCCGGCGCACCCGGCAGACGGCGAAATGCGGGCGTGGTGCATCCGGCCGGTCGCGGCGGACGCGCGCAGCAGGCCGGAGGCCCGGAGCATCACGGCCTTGATCCACACGAGGACAGAAATCCGTAATTCAGAACGGAAATCTTCGCGAAAATTTTTTACGACTGAAACGCGGAGTCGTTGCCGCGCCGATTTTATCCGAACGGAACAGGGATCGGTTTTCCTAACATTTAACTTCCACGTTGGTTTTCTCTCCTGATTTTCATTGGGGAAATTTCGATTCTTTTTTCTTTATCAGAAGGGAAAGACCCCATATTGCGAAAGAAGCTGAGCCATTAGCGTAATGCGAAGTTGAGGGAACAAAATCAAAGGACAAACAATCAATATGAAAATTACGCAAATAATGACGTTGGCTGCGGCGGTGTTATTGACAGCTCGCGTCAGCAGCATGGGACAAACCGCGCACGTCTGGGATGATCCGCACGCGTGGTGGGGAAATCATTTCTCCTACAGCACGGATACGGCAGACAGGTATACGGCTAACGAATTCAGCCTGGACACATTCGCAAGTTACCTTGCCGGCGAAAATAAATTGCCGGATGTCTTCGACACGAATATTCGCCATGGTACCTGGGGCGGAGGTGTGGGCCTGAATTATTTTATCACGCGCGAACTCGGTCTCGGCGTGGACATGAACATTCCAAACAACGGCGGCAATTTTGTTGATTCCGTTTCCGGCAGCGGCATCGTCCGCATTCCGTTAGGCCACAGCGGTCTTGCTCCCTATATTCTCGCGGGCGGCGGACGTCAGACGGATCCCGCATGGGAATGGACAGGTCATCTGGGCGCGGGATTGGAATATCGGTTCAATTCCACGACCGGCGTGTTTCTTGACGGCCGATATGTCTGGGCGGATAAAACATCGGACACCGTTTTGCTGCGTTCGGGAATTCGTTTCGTGTTCTGAAAAGTTCAGTGTGTTGTTGTTGCGCCGGGAAATTTTTCCCGGCGTTTTTTCTTGCTCGAAAGACTTTTGAGACACGAATCCCACATATTTTTCCGAATCAGGAAACCAGATAAAATTCCAATTTCCGTTGTGGAAAAATACGTGGCGAATTCGCGGACGAATTTCAGTTTAGAAATGCGCGATGACTTCGATTTCCACGCTCGCGCCTTTCGGCAGCGCGGCGACCTGGATTGTGGAACGCGCGGGAAAATCGTGCGTGAAATACTTCGCGTAAATTTCGTTCATGCCGGCGAAATCCGCGAGGTTCGC
>DASSNZ010000069.1:0-6042 GCA_035701135.1 Verrucomicrobiia bacterium | reverse complement strand
CAAGGTCGGTCCGGTCTCCGGCAGCATCGTTTTGAATCCGCGCGACGCGTTTGATTTCGACGGTTTTTTTGGCTCGCCAACCCGCCCGCAACAAGTCGCGCTGTCGCTTCCCGCGATGAACTTTCAGGTTTCGCCGCTGCCTTCGGAAAATGTTCCGCCGGAATTCAGCGGAGCCGTCGGCGATTACCAACTTTCCGTCACGGCCGGCCCGACGAACGTCGCCGCCGGAGATCCCATTACTTTAAAAATTCAAATCACGGGCGACGGTCCGCTCGACGCCATCGCGCTCCCGGAACAAACCACTTTGGAAAATTTCAAAACCTATCCGCCCACGTCGAAAGTTGAAACGAGCGACCAGTTTGGATTACAGGGAACTAAAACTTTCGAGCAGGTCATCGTTCCGCAAAGCCCGGAAATTAAAGCCGTGCCGCCGATTTCCTTCAGCTATTTTGATCCGGCAAAAAAAACCTACGAAACGCTGACGGACCCGGCGATTCCCCTGACCGTTCGGCCCGGCGGCGCGACGCCCGCGCCAACCGTCGCCATCGCCTCCAAGCCGTCTGAAAATCCGCCGCCCACGCGGGACATTCTTCCCATTCGCCAGCGGCTCGGCGTTCTTTCCCAAATCGCGCCGCCGCTTGTGCAACGTCCGGGATTTCTCGCGTTTCAATCCATTCCGCTGATCGCGTTCGCGGGAATTGTGATCTGGCGAAAACGCCGCGATTCGCTGGCGAACAATCCGCGATTGCGACGCCAGCGGCAGGTGGCGCAAATCGAAAACGAAGGCTTGAAGGAATTGCGAAAATTCGCGGCTCAAAATAATTCGGACGACTTTTTTGCGATGCTGTTTCGGCTGTTGCAGGAACGTCTGGGCGAACGGCTGGATCAGCCAGCATCCGCGATTACTGAATCCGTCGTGGACGAACAACTTTCGCCGCGCGGCGTTGAGGACTCAACGCTTTCCGAACTGCGCGATTTATTTCAACTCTGCAATCAGGCGCGTTACGCTCCGATCAAATCCAGCCAGGAACTCGCCGCGATTATTCCCCGACTGGAAACCGCCCTCGGGAAATTGAAGGAGGCGCGACTGTGAAACCGTTTTTTCCATTTTTGAAAATTTTCCGCGATACCGCTTTTGGACCTGAACGGCGGAGACGCGGATTTTTCCAAGTTGGAATTTTGCTGATTGCGTTTTCAGTTTGCGTTTCCGCTTTGGGCGCGGACGCATCGGCGGAATTTGATGCCGCCAACAAACTGTTCGAGCAGGGAAAATTCAAAGACGCCGCTTCAGCCTACGAAAAAATGCTCGCCTCCGGCGCGCAATCGCCCGCGTTGTATTTCAACCTCGGCAACGCGCGATTCAAAGCCGGCGAAGTCGGCCGCGCCGTCGCCGCGTATCGTCGCGCGCTGCAAATCGCTCCGCGCGATCCGGACGTCCGCGCGAATCTTGAATTTATACGGAATCAGGTGCAATCGCCGACGCTGCCGCCCGGCCCGTGGCAAAGCTGGTTTGAGAAGTTAACGCTGAACGAATGGACGGTTCTCACTTTCGCCGCGTTCTGGGTTTTTCTGATTTTGCTGATCCTGATGCAGCTTCGCCCGGCGTTGAGGAAACCATTGCGGATTTTCGCCGTGCTTTCCGCCGTCACAACGGTTCTGCTCGCGTGCTGCTTGGGCGCGGTCATTTCCATGCGCTCGACGAAAATCGCGATTGTCACTGTGGACAATGTTTCCGTGCGCAACAGTCCTTTTGAAGAATCGCAAAGCGCGTTCACGGCGCACGACGGCGCGGAATTGCGCGTGCTGGATTCCAAGAACGGCTGGCTTCAGGTCAGCGCCGGCAATCGTCGAATCGGCTGGCTCAAACGCGAGCAAACGGTTTTGTTTTAACTACATCGCCGCTGAAAATTTTTTCAACAACCAACGGATTCACACGAATAAAGAACACACTATCCGTGTGAATCCGTGTTCATCTGTGGTTTCAGAATGGTTCCGCTTAAAATATTTTGCAGTTCGCAACCAGGTTGATTCTGAACTTCATCCCGGATAGATTCGAATCTGCGCCGTCGCATTCAACGGCGTTCGATGATCCGGCTCAATTCCAGAAACCGTTTCTCTCCGGACCGATGCGCGAGCATTTGGCGGCGTTTCGGAATTTTTCTGATTTTGATTTTTTCCACCGCGACCGGTTATTCCCAAAAAACAGTCCATCCGGCTTCTCCCGATGCCGACGAAGTCACGGCGATCATCGAGGCAACCAATCACATCGGTGAATGGATTTGGGACAGCAAAGCTTTTGACAAGCAAACCTGCCGGCTTTGGAAATCATTCGCGATTCCCGCGGGGATGACCGTTTCCAACGCAATTCTCTACATTACCGTGGACAACAGCTACCGGCTTTTTCTGGATGACCGGGAAATCGGCCGCGGAAGCGATTGGCGAACGATCACGCAATATGATTTGAAATGGCTGTTGCGTCCGGGAAAACATTCGCTGGCGGTCGAAGGTTTCAATGATCGTCTCTCCGGCGGATTGATTTTCGGTCTGAAAATTACCCTTGCAAACGGGAACGTCATTCAAATCCTCTCCGATCCGACCTGGAAAATCGTTCCGCTCGACGCTAAAAAATGGATCGGCGCAACTTCGCCCTCGCCCGATTGGCATTCTGCGATTGTTGTTGGCGGACTCGGAACTCCGCCGTGGGACAAATGGCCTTATGCCGTTTTGAGCGAACCGCCGTTGCAACCCATTATCCGGCACTTCTGGCAATCGGCCTGGTTCCAGGTCTCGGTACTCGCTGTGTTCGCTTTTGTTCTTGTGCTTTGTTTATGGCTGATGATTCAACTGATCGGGCAATCCAAAGCGTCGCGTCTGCTGCAATTGCAGCGCGCCCGCATCGCGCGCGACATTCACGACGACCTCGGCGCGCGGCTGACGCAACTGGTGTTGCTCGGCGAACTCGCGCAAAGCGAACTGCCGACGCAATCCGAAACGCGCGCGCAAATTGACCAGATCTGCGAACAGGCGCGCTCGCTGTCAAACGCGATGAGCGAAGTCGTCTGGGCCGTCAGTTCGCGTCGCGACACGTTGCGCGATTTCGCGGCATACGTCTGTCGTTATGCCCAATTGTTTTTGAAGGACACGCCCATCCGGTGTCGCCTGGATGTGGAGCCTGAACTGCCGTCCCTCGCGTTTGATCTGGCCGGACGGCGGAATTTGCTCCTGGCTGTGAAAGAAGCCATCAGCAATGCGGCGAAACATTCCGGCGCGAACGAAATTTTTCTCCGGATTCACCACGATGGAAAAGATTTGCGGGTCGTCGTGGAAGACAACGGCACTGGATTTGATCTCGCAACGGCGGACAACACGCGGAATGGCCTGACCAACATGGCGCAGCGCATGTGGGAAGTCGGCGGACGATTCAGCATCAACACCGCGCCGGGAATGGGTTGCCGGATTCAGTTTGAATTGCCGCTCACGCAAACACGGCATCGGTTGGGATGGTTTGGCCGGTTTTTAAAAGATGCAACGAATGAGCCGGAATTGACGGCGCTCGCCGCGCGCGAAATGGAAACCACGGAAAATTAAATGAAATCGGACAGCACTCAAATCGCGGAAAAACCCGCGCCATCGCGCCAGTTGAAAATCGCATTGGTCGAAGACAAACCCGACCTGCGGGACAGTTGGTCGCGGCTCATCAATTCATTTCCGGATTTTTCGTGCGTGTGCGTCTGCGGTTCCGGCGAGGAGGCGTTGCGGACCATTCCGGCTATCAATCCCGACGTGGTGTTGATGGATATTTTTCTGCCGCGCATGTCCGGCATCGAATGCACGACGCGCCTCAAAGCGTTGCTGCCCAAAACACAAATCGTGATTCTCACCGGCGTGGACGACAACGAACTGGTTTTTATGGCGCTTTCCGCGGGCGCGGACGGTTACCTGTTGAAACACACCAAACCGGCGGATCTGCGCGCAGCGCTTATGGAAGTCGCGGGCGGCGGCGCGCCGATGACCAGCGAAATCGCGCGGCGCGTTGTCGAATCTTTTCGACGTCAACCCAAACCGCGCGACGCTTCCGTTCATTTGAGCGTGCGCGAAGAGGAAGTTTTAATCCTGCTTTCCAAAGGTTATGCCAACAAGGAAATCGCCGATCAACTTTCGCTGAGCGTCCAAACGGTCGGCAGCCATCTCAAACATATTTACGAAAAATTGCACGTCCGCTCCCGCGCGGAAGCGGTCGCGCGTTACATGACGGGCAAATCGTAATCAAAATGGAGCAAGCCGAAACGCCCGGAAATTTTTTTGAAATTCTCTACAAACCTTTGCGTTCTCCGCAGCCCGACGTAAAAAAGGAAATTGATCGAGCGAAACTAATCTTTCAGATGCGGAACCTGAAAATGAAATTCGCGACAGAAATTTTCGACCGGCGCCTGAATCCGAACTGATTTTCGGTTGAATGGATCTTTGAATGAAAGACGGATCGCGCGCAGTCCAAGATTTTCTTTTCCGACATTCGGCGCGTAAAGTTCGTCGCCGACAATTGGAAAACCCGATTCGGCGAGATGCACGCGAATCTGGTGCGTGCGCCCGGTGTAAGGCCGCGCCTCGACAAGCGACGTTTTCTTTCCCGTTTGCAAAACGCGAAAGAACGTTTCCGATTCCTTGCCATCGTCCGAAACCATCATTCTGCCGCGCTTTTCAGGATCCGGAGCCAGTTTGAATCGGCAGGTCCATTCGGTTTCTTCTGGCGCGCCATGGACGACCGCGAGATAAACTTTTTCCATTTTCCGGCTTTCAAACAGATTGCCGTAAGTATCCACCGCGCCGGGACTTTTTGCGAGCAACAGAACGCCGGAGGTTTCCGCGTCCAGCCGATGCACAAAACGGATGAACCGCAGATTGCGCGAGCGCGCCCAGAAATCTCCGGCGGCAATGGACGACGTGAGCGCGGCCTGCAAATTGCGTTTGGTTTTTTGCCACGAAAACGGAACGAGCATCCAGCCGCGCGGCTTGTCAATCGCGAGCACCGCGCGGTCTTCATAAAGAATGCGAATTTGTTCGCCGGTCGGCAGTTCGATGTAATTCGGTTTCGCCACAAGTTTACTTGGAAATGGGGTTTGGTTCAGCGGCGGAAAAATTCGGTAATTGTTCGCGAAGGTCTAAAACCGCCGCCGCTTGACACTGTCCATCGCGGGAGTATTCCCGATTCACCACCAAAAACCAAACCCGGATTATGTCTTTGCAGAACTTTTTAAGTTCTCTTTTTAAGTTCTGCTCGAACTCCATAACCGTGCTGTTTTATTTGCTATTACTAATCAAGTGGAAATTGGAAAACAGTGTCACTGTCTCCGGCCTTCCGCGCGGCAAAAACCAGCGCGCATCGGCAAAATCAAACCTGAAAACGCAAATAGGGAGGAATGTCCCGGTATCTCGCGCCGACAAATTTCCGGAAAAATCCGGCTGGCCGCATTATCAAGTTAAACCTCGGACTAACCAGCGATTCCAGCCATCAATAAAACTAGGAAATCAAGCGCAACGCTGGGAACTGGAATAAGTTGCTGGACAAAATTTATTGGTAGGCGTAACCAATCAATACAAAACTGGGTTCAGAATGCCTTCATTCAAGCCAACGACATTATGGGAAGCGTCACCTCACACTTTGGCCAAGTTGGAAATTATAGGACGTTACCTCTACCTATGGTTCGCAATTGTTGGGAGCAATCCCAACAACCGCCGTTTGGTTTATATTGACGGTTTTGCCGGGCCGGGGCGTTATACAAACAGTGACAAGAGTTCGCCTCTGGTCGCGCTTCTGGCAGCAAAGTACGCCTTAAATACATTTCCAGGAAAACTTTCTGAAAAAGAATTCTGTTTCCTGTTCGTCGAAAAAAATCCGAAATTTGCCGATAGTTTGCGCGAAACAATTTCGGCAATCTCCTGGCCGGCTCAATTCAAATGGAATGTTGAAAATGGTTCTTTTGAAGAAAAAGTGGGCGACATTCTGAACACTTTTCGCCGCGAGGGCAAACAGCTGGCGCCAAC
>DASSNZ010000068.1:0-22106 GCA_035701135.1 Verrucomicrobiia bacterium | reverse complement strand
GATGGGTTTGCGTCCGTCGGTTCCATTAAAAATCACGTCGGCCATTTCGCCGCCGCGCAATGCTTTGGCCGATTGCTCGCCCAACACCCAGCGAATGGCGTCCGAAACGTTCGATTTTCCGCATCCGTTGGGGCCAACAATCGCGGTGACGCCCGGCTGGAAATTGAGCGATGTTTTGTCCGCGAATGACTTAAATCCTAAGACGGTTAAGTTTTTGAGATACATTGTCTTTACCCAATCAAAAGCGCCCAAAATAGTAAAGTGGAAAACCACAATATATGGGCGGAATTTTTGCCGCAGCACAACTAATTGGTGAGGAACCGAAATTGGTGTTGTGCCGGCGGTTTGACCATTCTGCCCTTTCAAATCCGCTTTTCAGAATGTTTTTACGCCGAAAAAATCTTTCCGCAACATCTATTTTGGAAAAGTTTTCTGCGCTTTGAAAATGAAAATTCGGAAGACTTGCCCGAAAAAATGCGATGACTGGGAAGCGCGTGAATTTTCCGCGTCGCGGCATTGTCCGCCAGTGCCGGGAAAATTGAAATCCGCTCTCTTGAGATTCACGATTTTTCCATGAAGAAAAAAATTTTTGAAGCAGGGAAATTCCCGGGTTCCATTCGGCGCGATTTTGTTTTAATATGTTTTCCGGGCCGGTTGAAGGGCAGGGCGGGCGCGCGCGGCGCGATGTCAGTGATTCGTCAAAGTTGTATCGGCGATGAAAATGATAAAACCTAACTGTCGGGTCCAGTTCGCGGCGGAAGATGTGGAATTCATCCTGTCGGTGCTGGGCGGAAAAATTGGCGGCGCGGAATGCCTCATCCAATTACTTTCGGACGAGGACGCGCGCGACCTGATTCTGGACGACGAAGCGTTGTTTCACGCGCTGCTGGAAAGGCGCGGATGCCTGCGCGTTTCAGGTCACTTCTATTTTTATATCCTGGTGCGAAATGTTTTTCTGCGTTCCGGAATGGACGATCGGACCGTTGCCGATTACGTGGCGGAAGTGCTCGCGGAATTTTCTTTGGCCGAACGTTCGCGATGCGTCGTGCCGGGCGGGCCGAATCCGCTGGATTATTTTTTTGAAATGCTCTCCGCGCTTCGCACGGCGGACGATCGCACGGGATTTTTTATTCGCGCGCACATCGGAAATTACTCGCTGTTTCTCTCGGGCGTTTTTCCGGATCGGATTCGTTTTCGCGCCGAAGCCCGCGGATTTCCGGATGTGAAATATTACGACGCGCTGGGCCGGACGCATTATCGCGCCGCGAGTGATCATCGTCTGGCGCAGCGGTACGAAGTGGCGGAAGTGTTCAGCACATTGTCCGATCATTTTGAAACCACTCGCCGCGCGCTCAATGACATTGCGGACCGGTTGTTCTCGATTGGCGATCCCGATTATTCGCTGGAAACTTTGCTCGGTTCGAATCGCGACAACGATTTGAAAAATGGAACGGGTGAAAATTGAATTCAATTCAGGAATAAAATGAGCTGACCGCGCTCCTCGTTTTCCCGGATCAAACTTCGCCAATCGCGAAACCGAAACGTTCCAGCGCCGCGCGGGATTTCTCCGGCGTTTCATGCAAAATCGCATTCCATCCGCGCGCGGTTCCCGCGGCGACATTTTCAGCGCGATCATCGAAATAAATAATTTCGCCGCCGCTGCAACCCGTTTCGCGTTCCACGACTTCGTACAATTTCGCGTCGGGCTTCATCGCGCCGTGTTCGTACGAAAGAATGTATCCGTCGAATGACGCAAAAAACGGATAGCGTTTTCGGATGTGCGAGATGTGCAAATCGTTCGTGTTGGAAAAAATAAAAGTGCGAACGCCTTGCGCGCGCAACGCGGAGTGCAGTTGGAGCATGGGTTCAATGGGTGAAAAAATGTCCGCGAAAATTTCGGAAAACGTTTCGGCGTTTCCCGTGAAGCGGATGGCGCGGCGCATCTCGTCGCAAAATTGCGCGGTGTTGATCAGGCCGGTTTCGTAACGGACGAGCAGGGGGGCGTTGGCGGCGAGAAATCCCGCCGCGCCGAGCGGTGCGTCGGAAAATTCCGCGATGCGCCGGGCTGGAATTGTGTAATCGAAATCAAGCAGGACTTTTCCGAGATCGAAAACAACCAGCGAAATGCTCATTACCCAATCACTTTCTCAATTCGCCTCGCCCATTTCGCGGCGTCCTTCCAGCGCGCGACTCAGGGTCAGTTCGTCGGCGAATTCCAGTCCCGTTCCCGCAGGCAGACCGTGAGCAATGCGCGTGATTTTCAGATTGGGTCGCGCGAGCCGTTTCGCGAGATAAAATCCCGTGGCATCGCCTTCCACATCCGTTCCGAGTGCGATTACGATTTCGCGAATCGGCTCTGCCGCGAGGCGTTTTTCCAGTTCAGCGATTCGTAAATCCTCGGGTTCAACGCCGTCGAGCGGAGAAATTTTTCCGCCAAGCACGTGAAATTTTCCGCGAAACGTTCCCGATTTTTCGATGCTTAAAATATCTACTGCGCGTTCGACAACGCAGACGAGCGAAGCGTCGCGCCGGGAATCGCCGCAAATATCGCAGGGAGAATTTTCCGTGAGCGCGCCGCAAATTGAGCAGAATTGGATTTTCTCCCGCGCGCGAACAATCGTATCGGCAAGCTGGCGCGCGACGCCGCTTTCGGCTTGAACCAGATGCAGCGCGATGCGCTCGGCGGAACGCGGCCCGATGCCGGGCAGGCGATTCAGCGCGGTGATTAAAGCGGCGATGGGTTCGGGAAGAGGCAAGGTGATTTAAGGATGAAAATTAAAGAGTGATTATTCCGACTCTTGACGTTCATCTAAAGGAACAATGAACATCGAACGCCGAACTTTGAAGAGGAAACAAACTTACGCCGTTCGATGTTCAAAGTTGAATGTTCGTTGTTCACTGTTCCAGTTCAGAATCTATCGCGCAGATTTTGAAAGCTTTATCCCAATCCCGGCAGGCTGAAACCCGACGTGACCTTGGCCATTTCGGCGTTGGAAATTTCCTTTGCCTGCGCGAGCGCCTGATTCGCGGCGGAGAGAATCATGTCTTCGAGGAGTTGCGCGTCCGCGGGATTGATCGCCTGCGGATCAATTTTGATCGAGCCGATGGCGCCATCGCATCGGGCCACGACTTTTACCGCGCCGCCGCCGCTCGTCGCTTCCACCGTGCGTTTGGCGAGGTCGTTCTGGATTTGTTCCATCTGCTGCTGCATTCGCGCAGCCTGTTTCATTAATTTTCCGATGCTGGACATATTTTAAAACGGATTATTGGTGATTCGTGGTTCGTGATTGGTGTTCAAGTAATCGGTCATTTGGAAATAAGATGCCGCAATTACGCGCGGACTTCCACAATCCGGCCTTTGAAAATTTCCAAAGCTTTTTGAATGAGCGGATCATTCTTGAAATCGTCTTTGTTGAACGCGACCGGAGCCGGTTTTTCCTTCTGCAGTTGCGCGGGAGCCAGAACAGATTTCGCCGGCGCGGACGGCCCGGCCACTTTCGGAGCGGATTGAACCGGCGCGGGCGGCTGTTCCGCGACGGGAATCTGACGATTCGCCGGCGGCTCGGCTTTGACAAATTTAAATTGCGCGTTTGGATGGCCGAGTTCCGCAAGTTTGGTTTGCAGCAACGTGTGATTGCGCGAATTGTCCACAAGTCCGATGTGATCTTCAAACTCCGGCGCGAACCCGATTATAAAAATATTTTTCTCAAAAGAAACCGGATGCGCTTCGAGCAAATAACTTCGCGTGAACGGACTGGCGCGCCCGGCGGATTCGACAAGATTCGCCCAGAGCGATTCCAAATCGGAATCGCCCGATGATGTTGCGGATTGAGGCGTTTCGACGAACGCATTTTGCGGGGTGGCCTCGACGCGCGCAGGCTCGATTCGCCTTTGCGTGAATTCGCTTTTTTGAGGTCCGGGTTTTGCCGCCGTGCGATGTTCCTGAGCCGGAACGTTTCCCGGGTTTTCGCCGCCGCGCAAATTCTGAAGGCGTTTCAGAACGGAATCCAGGCTGACGGAATTGCGCGCTTCTACGCATTTGAGCAACGTGACTTCAAGTAAAATTTTCTTCGACGTCACATCGCGAAGGCGGAGTTCCGCATCCGTCAGGACTTCCATCATCCGCGTCAATGTATCCGCATCGGCCTCGGCGGATTGCTCGCGCAACATCGCGATTTCCGCTTCCGAAACTTCAAGCAGATTCAAGTCGCCGCGCGAAACCTGAAAAATCAGCAGGTTGCGAAAATGATTCAGCAAATCCGAAAGCAAACGCCCGAGATCTTTTCCGCCTTTCGCGAGATCGTTCAAAACGCCGAGAGCCGTGGCGATTTCGCCTTTCAAGACCGCGCCGGCGAGTTCCAGCAATTGACGCTGCGCGGCCAGGCCAAACATGGAAAGCACGTCGGATTCCTCGATTTTATCGCCGCAAAAACTGATGAGCTGATCAAGCGTGGATTCGGCATCGCGCATTCCGCCGTCCGCGCCGCGCGCGATGGCGTGAAGCGCTTCGGACGAAATATTGACGTTTTCGTTTTTCGCAATCGTGGATAGTTGCTCGACAATCAACGAAGCGGGAATGCGGCGCAGATCGAATCGCTGGCATCGCGAAAGAATGGTCAGGAGAACTTTCTCGGGATCGGTCGTCGCAAACATGAATTTCACGTGCTCGGGCGGCTCTTCGAGCGTTTTCAACAGCGCGTTGAACGCGGCGGTCGAGAGCATGTGAACTTCGTCAATGATGTAAATTTTAAACCGGGATGAGGCTGGCGCGTATTTGCAGGTTTCGCGCAATTCGCGAACCTGCTCGACGCCGTTATTGCTCGCGCCGTCAATTTCCAAAACGTCCATGGAACGGCCTTCGGCAATTTCTTTGGCTTTGGGATCGTTGACATCGAAATCCGCTTTTGGTCCGCCGGTGCAATTCAGCGCTTTTGCGAAGATGCGCGCAATGGTTGTTTTACCCGTGCCGCGCGGCCCGCAAAAAAGATAAGCGTGCGCGATGCGATTCTGCTCGATGGCATGGGCGAGCGTTTGTGTGACGTGCTCCTGCCCGACGACATCGCTGAAACGCTGCGGGCGATATTTTCGCGCTATGACCTGATAAGACATGGGATTTACGATTGACGATTTACGATTTACGCGCGAGCCAAATTTTCGAGACGATTCGTCCATCGTAAATCCGAAATCGTAAATAAAAGTGCCAGGGTGACCACGGCGGATGTCGAGCAAACTACCGTTGCTGCCTTCCGGCCCTGGCGGGGTTCGTAAGTCCACATTCCATGGGCCCTGGCACGCAGAATGTGCGGCACGCGGCGGCGCGCTTCAAGGAGAATTGAATGCTACACCAGCAAACTTTAATTTTATATTTTATTCAAATTCTTGTTGACAAACCGGAAATTCACAATTACAAGGAGTATCAAATCCAAGTCAGAGTGAGTTCGGCTACTAAAGACTCAGAAATAAAGGAAACCAATGAAAAATCAAATAGTATGCCTCATAACATTTTTTTCATGTGCCATTATGCCCGCAGGTTTAACTTATGGGAGCTGTGCAATACAGAAGCGTTCGGTGGCAGCTATGACGAGACCACTTTTCAGGATATAAAAATCGTGAACATTACATGCAATGGATGTTTTAATTGTATCAATGGTGAAGGAGATCCCGCAAATTGTGGGACTGTTTGCCTGCCATCCGCCACGATTTCGCCGACTCATATTGTTTACCAATGGAATCCTACTACCGGCGAATGGGATACAATCGGCACACCTAGTGGGCCATGCCAACAATATACTACGGCACAATGCAGTCCGGCATGATAGGTTATCCGACAAGCCTCAATTCTCGTGACTGAAACGAAATGAGATGGCACGGAATATCCGTTACTTCGGATCTTGATTTATTTTGCTGGAAGTGATGGCGTATATTTTTAAAATAGTAGCAGTTCTCTCGATCTGTTTTGCGGTCGCATTCGGTTCTTACGCAGATCAGATCAAAAGCATAAGTGAAATTTTAGAGGGACTTACAGCGAATGCAAGTAAGTTGGAGGACGTTAAAATCACAGCCCGGGAAACAAATATTATATTTAATGATTATAGTCCTGTTTCGCGGCTTTTGAATTCACGTTCGAGCTTTAGTAATGAAGAACTTAAGAAGCTAAAAACCTTCGCAAACAGCAACACTGGCATTACGACTAATATCAAGACCTGCATCTATCAATTTGGCGAAGACACCCTATTAATTAATATTCTGGGTGTCGATAAACAAACAGGCGAAGCAGGAGCCAAAACATTCGTCACTACCACCAATGTTTTCATGTCGAGAACATTCCTTGGGCGGGATGGCAACACGAATATTACCGAAATTGGAGAAATTTACAATAAAACGTCGAATGTCGGACTGCCGCATTTCTTTAATAAATTTATTTTGGCTCAATGGATAACGAACTCGGACGAGGTGAGTTACACAACTGGGAAATCTTTGCATGGCTATGATTCTTATATTATCACATTTACCCCTCCAACCAAATCGCCGGTAGCGAACTACAAACTGTTTATTCGATTGGTTGATATGGAACCGGTAGAGCTTGACAGTTACTTCTCAGATGGAAAGCCTTACTCAATAAGCGAACTCGAATTTCAGAACCACGATCATCCGACAATATGTAAACGCGCCGCAACTCGGATATTTAGCGGCGAGCATGTGTTTAGGGAGATTTTTTGGGAGGTTGCAAAAATAGAGAAAACCCCCCCTACCATGGCGGAAAATATAGACTCATTTTTTTCTGAAGGCGCTTTGGTCTCAGACAAGCGATTTTCCAAGCCAATTATCTACACTCAGGGAAGGCGTCTTCCGAATGATTCAGAAATAAAAGAAATATTAAAAAGCCCGCGTGGAGTCGTTAAATACCAGCTTGCAACTCACTCGGACAGAGGATTGGCAATTATCGCCGCGACTCGCGCAAAATTAATTTCAGAAGCCAACAACCCCGTTCGCGTCGTAATTCGGGTGGTCATATTTATTGTTTTTCTGCTGCCACCCGTGTTGTTTATATTCATAGCGTTTAAAAATCGTCGTATAAAATAAACACGAATGGCGATCGGTAAACGAGCAATATGAGTCGAAACCGAAGTTTGTTGACAAATAAACCATTTGATTGGTGGGATGAATTTCCGCGCGATCATTCCGGCTTGATCACCGCGACGGTTACGGAATCCGCTTTCAAATATTTTTGCGCGGCGGCTTTGACCTGCTCCACCGTCACGGATTCGTAAAGCGCTTCTTCTTTTTCCGAATGCGCGAAACCCAGGCCGTAAAGTTCATCGAGCGCGGAGGCCATTGCCAGCGTGCCGAGGTCCTGGCGAGCGATTTTTTTCTGGCCGAGAATTTTCGCTTTGGCGCGTTTTAATTCCGCTTCGGCCAGACCTTCGGCGCGGAGCAATTCGGCTTCGCGCAACAATTCCGTTTCCACCAGTTCGGATTTCTCAGGCATTGTCCCGGTGTAAAATGAAAAATAGCCGGGCGCGAGTCCGGCGAAATGTTGCGCGCCGACGTAATAAGCCAGCCCGAGTTCCTCGCGAATTCTCAGGAACAATCGCGAACCCAGATCGCTGCACGAGTCCTGGAGCAGATCGAGCGCGTAACGATCGTTGTTGTTCAAAGTCGTTCCCGGAAATCCGATGACAACGACGGCCTGCTTTTTATCGCGCGTTTCCAAAACGCGTTTTGACGAGGTTGAAAGCTGGAAGTCGGGAGTTGGAAGTTGGGAATTCTCCGACGATTTCCAATTGGCGAAAGTTTTTTCCACAGCGGTTTTAATTTCGCTGGCGTTCACATCACCGAAGATCGCGAGAACGCAATTGTTCGGAACCGTGAATTTTTTGTGAAAGGATTTCAACGCGTCAGGCGTAAGTTTTTGAACGCTTTCCTCGTTGCCCGCCGGATCAAGCCCGTAACTCGCCGGGCCGAACATCGCGCGGCGCATCGCATTCCCGGCGCTCTTAAGAAGCTGATCTTTTTGCGCGCGAATGTTCGCAAGCTGCACCTCGCGCTCGCGCTCGAAAGGTTCGGCGGGAAAAACAGGATTCAGCAAAACATCGGCGAGAAGTTCCAGTCCGGTTGTGAGATCGCTGCTCAGCACTTCCGCGTTCACGCCAAAACTGTTGTTGCCGCCGTAGCTGTCCATATTGCCGCCGACCGACTCAATTTGGAGCGCGATGTCTTCAGCGGACCGCGTTTTCGTGCCTTTAAGCAGCATGTTTCCCATCAACTGAGTAATGCCGTTGTTCGCCTCATTTTCGGCAAGAACGCCGCCTTTGAACACCGCGCGCATTTCAACAAACGGCAGGCGATGGTTTTCCTTTACGAGCAATCGCAATCCGTTCGGCAATTCAAATTTTTGGATAGCGTGTTCGGTATCGAGCGCGGTTTCAATTGAGCTTTTCGGCGCGGCGCCTTCGGGCAACAACGCGAACAAACTGCGATTTTCCGGGGTGAGATATTTCGCTGCGACGCGTTGCAAATCCTCGGGCGTGACACGTTTGACGGCGGCGAGGTAGCGCTCTGAAAAATTCAGATCGTTCGCCGCGAGCCAGCTTCCACCCAGATCCTGCGCCTGTCCCTGCATGGTTTTTCGGACAGCGAGCGAGCCGGAAATAAATTGTTTGATGGCTTTTCCAAGTTCCTCCCGCGAAACCGGCTTTGCAATCATTCGCTCAACCTCGGCCAGCATCGCGACGCGCGCGGCGGAGAATTGATCGCCATCCACAACGGCGCTCATGCCGAACAATCCCGGATTTCCCGGGCTGTAAGTCCACGCGTCCACGTGATGCGCAACGCCCTGTTTCTCGCGAACTTCCTGATACAAACGCGAACTGCGTCCGTGTCCGAGCAGCACGGCGAGAACATCCAGCGCGGGAACATCCGCGTGGCGCAATTCG
Source organism: Verrucomicrobiia bacterium (assembly GCA_035701135.1). GTDB lineage: Bacteria > Verrucomicrobiota > Verrucomicrobiia > Limisphaerales > DASXHY01 > DASXHY01. The sequence goes on along the minus strand of DASSNZ010000068.1, from coordinate 13,170 downwards.
GGAATATGCCAGGCGAAATGAAAATGCCCGAGTTCGACAGGCGCTTCCTCGACGATTTCGCGCGGCGCCGTCTGCGCCGGTTCCTCGGGTAAAACAACTGGCGGCAGCGCTTTGGCTTTGCTGCTTTTGTAAGCGTCACGGATCTGACCGACAACTTCGTTGAAATTCACATCGCCCGCGACGACGTAGAAAACGTTGTTTGGAGCGTATTTGCGTTCGTAATATGAACGGATGTCCTGCGGTTTTAATTCGTTGAAAATATCCGGATAGCCAATGACCGTGAAACGGTAAGGACTGCGCGTGTAAGCCGTTTCAAACAAACGACGACTGGCGCGCCGTCCGGGATCATCCACGTTCATGTCCATTTCGCGGCGAATCACGTCCATTTCTTTCGCGAGTTCATCGGGCGGAAGCGTCGCGTTCTGCATGATATCGCACAAAATATCAATCGCAACGCGGCTGCCCGCGCTCGGCACATCAATGTGATACACAGTGCGATCAAAGCTCGTGTAGGCGTTCATGTAACCGCCGGCTTCCTGGACTTCCTGGTCAATGCGCGCGCCAGGCCGGGTTGTTGTGCCTTTGAACAGCATGTGTTCGAGCACGTGAGAAAGTCCCGCGCCGAGCCATTCGCCTTCGTGAATACTTCCCGCCATGCACCACGCCTGCGCGGAAACGACCGGCGCGGAATGATCTTCACGGACGATGATCGTGAGGCCGTTTTCGAGCGTGGTGAGTTTCACGCCATGCGGCATGGCCGGAATTTCAGAGTGATTGTTGGATGATTTCAAAGTTCTTCAATCTTTCGGGATGTAAATTTGTTGTTCGGAAATGGAAATGCCGGATGAAATTCGATACCTGTCGCGAACGTTTCTGAAACGGTAATTGCCGTCGGATTCGGGAAAACGGCTGGTCTGCAAAGGAAAACCGGAAAACTGACGCGTTGGCCGCCACAATCATGCGCAAGCGAAATCCAAAGCTGCAATGTCCCATGGTTCCGAGCCGATCATCGCGTCTGGCAGATCAATCATCATGTCTGGAGATTAACATGCGCCAAACGCGTCATCAACTCGCAATGGTTCGCTGGCAGACGCGGAATCATAGTTGAAAACAGGGCCGGTGGACCTGTGCAAATAAAACAGTTCTATGTGCGAATCACTGAAAATTCTGATTGATTCGCCTGTAATCCGGCAGTTAAATCGTTTCAACCAGCCGTTCAAACCATCTTTTTGCATGAACTTGAGATGTTTTTTTCCTTTCACTGTAGGCGGATTGTTGTTGTTGGCGAATCCGTTTTATGGGAATGCCGCATCTTTCGAGTTGCTTTCCGCGCGAGATCCATCAGTTCCTTTTTCCTTCAGCGCTGACGGCAACTCAGTCGCTCCCTCCATCAGTTCCGGCGGACGTTTTATTCTGTTTTCCAGCGATGCGGGCGACCTCGTGCCCGGTGATAACGGGCCGCTCGAAATGAATCTGTTTTTGCGAGATGTGGCGAGCAATACCACGACGCTCGTCAGCGCCAATTTGAACGGAACCGGCGGCGGAAATGGCAATTCACTGTTTGGACAGATTTCATCGAACGGACGCTTCGCTGTATTTGAAAGTGATGCGAGCGATCTTGTTTCAGGAGACACCAACGGCGTCGCGGATATTTTTGTCCGAGATCTGCAGAACGGGACGACGCGGCTGGTCAGCGTCGCGTCCAATGCAGGATCGGCAAATGGAGATTCGTCGGACGCAGTCATGACGCCGGACGGAGCGTATGTGGTTTTCGTGAGCGCGGCGACGAATCTGGTTGCGAATGACACAAACGGGATTTCGGATGTTTTTGTACGTGATCTCAACACGGATACCACGCGGTTGGTTTCCGTCGGCGCTGTTGCATCATTATCCTTTCCAAACCCAACGATGGCATCGCCAGTGATAGCACCAAAGGGAGGTTACGTCGCATTTTTCAGCACGGCATCAGGTCTCGCGCCCGGTGTTCCGAGTTCTTCCCGTGGCGAAATCTATGTCCGTGATCTGGTGTCCAATCGGACGTTTTGGGCCAGCTCGAATGCGGCTGAAATCGTTTCAGCGACGCTCCATTTGGACAACATGCCGTCGTATCATCCCGTGATAAGCGACGACGGTGGCCGGTTCGTCGCGTTCAAATCAGGTTGGACCAATGGCGCGGTTCAGCCGGACGGCTCGGGAGTTCCCGCAGTGATGATATTTCGATACGACATTACGAGCGGATCCACTGTCGTGGTCAGTTCAAATGGTTTTGCGCCGTGGGCCTACAATGACGATGTTTACGGGCCGGAGATGTCGCCGGATGGACGCTGGATCGCATTCGTCGCCACCAACGAAGCCCCAGTTTCGTCCACGAGCGTGGAATTGTGGAATGCGGAAACAGGAACAAATATTTTGATCAGCGCGGCAATGGACGGCAGTTTTCCGTCCAACACTTTCTCAAGCACACCGGTTCTCAGTTCCGACGGAAAAACCGTAGCATTCCTGAGCAATGCTACCAATCTAACCGGCGATGTCGTCTCAAGCGGTTTTCATCTTTACACGCGGAATATCGAAACCGGAATTACCCGATTGGCGGACGCGGACACGAACGGAGTCGGTTCGGCGGACAATCAGGGAGCCGTTCCTGTTTTGAGTTGGGACGGACGATGGCTTGCATTTTCGAGTTTGAGTCAAGGATTGATCGCCGGCGACAAAAATAATGATTATGACGTTTTTCTGCGGGACGGGGACAGCGGGACAACGGAATTGATTTCGCGACGTGATCCTGACTCCAACTCGCGGTCTGGAAACGGATTGAGTTTCACCTCGCCCTTTTCCATTAGCGCGGATGGCCGGTGGCTCGTTTTCTCCAGTTACGCGAATGATTTGACGCCAAACGACACGAACGAAACCTCGGATGTTTTCGCGCGCGACCTGCTGACAGGAAGCAATTACCTGGTGAGCGTTGGAATCAACGGGCTTCCGGCTTTGGGTGGTGATTCTGAAAACCCCGTCATCAGCGCGGATGGCCGGTACGTGGCATTTGTCAGCGCCGCTACGAATCTGGTATTGTCGCCTCTATACACTTCCGCTTCCGCCGTGCGTAACAATATTTTCCTCCATGACTTACAGGCTGGAACCAATGTAATGGTCAGCGGCACAAAATTCACGGGAATGTATGATTGCCTCACGCCTGCGCTCAGCCGGAATGGCAGGTATGCATGTTTTCTTACAGTCGGATCCGGGATTGTCTGGTGCGATATTGCCGCTGGTAAAATGATCACGATTCCTGGTGGAACTGGCTCGACCATTCCGCCTTCAATGAGCGTTGATGGTCGTTACGTTGCCTATCAATATCTGAGTGGTTCACAGGCCCGTGTCTGGGACAGCGTCAGTTCAGCTATCATTTATATGGGAGCGAGTTCCGTTGTTTCAATGGCGCTCAGCCCAACGGGAAACAAGCTTCTGTATCAGACTCCGGCTGGAATTTATCTGGCGGACGTCATTAACAATTCGAATGTATTATTTTTTCCGACTAAAAAAGCAATTCAAAGCGCCGCGCAGTGGAGCGCAGACGGACATTTTTTCGCGTTCATCACGGAATCAAACCTGGTTTCAAGCGGCCCGACGGACGGAAACGGAACCAATGATGTTTACCTGTGTGACGCTTCGAGCGGCGATGCAATTCTCGTAAGCTTGAACGCGGCTGGAACTGCCAGCGCCAACGGCCCGTCGGATTCGCCGGTGGTGAGCGGCGACGGACGCTTTGTGGTGTATCGGAGTTTTGCGACAGATATTGTTTCTGGAATCACGAACACGCCAAATATTTTCATTTTTGACCGCGTTACCGGATCCAATTCACTTCTCGCCGCCGCCGGAACTGCAACGGCCGGACGATCATGGAATTCAAATCCCGCCATCAGCGCCAATGGAAAAACCGTGTCGTTCCAAAGCTGGGATGCGCTTGCGCCGATTGACTTGAATTTCGCGCAGGATGCGTTTGCCTCCGCAGTGTCGCCCTGGGGAATCGCGGACAGCGACGCAGACGGAATTCCCGATTTATGGATGTCGCATTATTTCGGGCATCCGACCGGGCAAGACTTCGATGAATCGAAAGCAAATGATGACGCAGATGGCGATGGAATGACGACGTTGCAGGAATATCTCGCGGGCAGCGATCCTGTTGATTATTTCTCGGCGTTGCGTGTCGTAGTTGCGATTTCAACGACGAACAACGCAACTCTGACCTGGCCCGCCGCGCCGGGGAAAAATTACGAAGTGCAATATAAAGACGACCTGAACGACCCGGCATGGCTCCACGCCGATGGAGATGTTTTAATCATCGGCGGACAAGGACGCTTTACAATTCCCGCTATCGAGCCAAACCGATTTTACCGAATTTTGTCGGAGGATTGATCGGTCTCAATTTGATTACCACCAATATACTGGAGCGCTGCTGAACGCTTCAGTTCGAACATGCATTTCGTCAAACGACCGCCATTCCACATGGCCGTCGAGCATTCCCAAATTTCCTCCCGCAGGCAGCACTCCGCTCATGTGGGAGGTTCGATGTCGGTATGCGCCCTCGAGATTCACATAGCTATAGGTGTCACGAAGTGATTCATTGCTCTGGCCTGGCTGTGATATTGTTGCATCCGCGAGCAGCACGCGTTCGGAAGCGATTTGTGCAGTAACGTAACGACCGAAGCCCACCTGTATGGATTTTGGGACGATTCCGAAATTAACATTTTCGGCACTCAAGCTGGAAGTTTTAGGAAATGTTTGCGCGTAACCAATGACATGCATGGTGCCGGGAAGATAATTCCAAAGTAATCCATTCTGGTTTTCATCGAATCCCGATGCGGGACAATACAAGGCTTTCCACGAAACAAACTGCGTTATTGCGTCGCCTAAATTCCAGGATATGTCCCAATCCCAAAAACTACTGGAATTTGTTGGCATGTTGCCATTGTTTTCTTCGGCGTAAATCAGTGTTCCCGTAGTGAACTGGCGCAGGTTATCAACGCATTGGACCATGTGGGTTCTATCTTTGGCGTTCGCAAACGCGGAGAGTCGGAGACAGACGAGAATCGCGATGACCGCGATTACGGCAAGAAGATCAATAAGGGTAAATCCCGCCCGCGCTTCCGACCGATACGCAATGAATCGCGCAAAAGCTATTTTCATACGTTGCTCCTGATGGCAGTTGAAAAATTTTATCTCGTGATTACTGAATTTGTAAATTGAATCACCACCAGAAAGTTGGCGACCCCCCGAAAATGGTACGGACATGCATTTTGTCAAAAACACACCACTCCACATGGCCGTCGAGCATTCCCAAATTTCCTCCCGCAGGCAGCACTCCATTCAGGTGGGAGGTTCGGAAAGGTTGATAAAATCCAGTGGTTATCTTGGTATAATCATAGATGTCTCGAAGAGATTCATTCCTCTGGTTTGGTTTCGATACAATTGCGTCGGCAAAGAGTACGCGTTGGGAAGCAACGGGTGGAGGTAAGGCCAGTGGACCCACTCGAAATGATTGTGGGGTGATTGTGTGGTTCACATTTGTTGGATCTAAACTCTGGGTCTCTGGAAATGTTAGCGCGTATCCGATGACATGGTAAAACTGATAATTATAATTCCAAAGCTCATTGTTCTGGTTTTCATCGAATCCGGAAGCCGGACAATACAAGGCTTTCCACGAAACAAACTGCGTTATTGCATTTCCCGCATCCCAGGGCATGTCCAAGGGCCAAGAGCCAGAGACATTATCTGGCAGATTGCCATTATTTTCTCCGGCATAAATCAGTGTTCCAGTGGTGAACTGCCGCAGGTTATCCGCGCATTGAATCGAGCGGGTTCTGTCTTTGGCGTCAGCAAACGCGGAAAGCTGGACGCAAATAAAAATGGCAACAACACCGATAACCGCCAGTAGATCAACGAAGGTGAATCCGGAGTTCTGTCGCAAGGTTCGAGCGACTGAACGCATGTAACTCGTTTTCATAAACCTGTCCTGAATGAATTGTTTTCTTCGCGGTGGTGACTGTCACATTAAGCCCTCCAAATGAAGCGACAAGCATTTTTTCATACGTCGTTTCGCGATAATTCAGGAGCTTCTCGCGCATTCTTGACACCCGTTGCTTTTCCGCCTCATCTTCTTTGCATGAGCGACATCATTTATCCCCGCAGCCCGCGCGAAACGATGTGCGGCTGGATGCATCTGCCGCGGTTTATTGACAAAACGCGATTGCATCTCGCCGGAAAATTGCATCCGGATTACCAGGCAAATTTCTGCAAAGGTTTCGACAAACTCTGGCTCGAACTCGCGGGCGTGGACGCTGAACAATTCATCAACGTCGTTCGCAACAGCATCACCGACGGCGAAGTCTGCGATTGGGTTTTGAAAAACGTGAAAAAACCCGATTCGGTCAAAGCGGAACTGCGCGAGCGAATGCTGAATTATCCGCCGCAGGACAATCCCGCGATGCAGGAACGATTGAAGATTCGCAAACAGGAATCCGGCCTGGCGCATCGCGACGACATTCAATGTTTTGTGGATTACATTGATGCCGACGAAAAACGAATTTGACGAACACGGAAGGCCTTTGGTTTGACGTTCAATCTTGAACGCCCGGCAACAGTTGGAATTCTGAGATCCGCGTTTTCGTGTTCATTCGTGGCTGATTTTTATTTCCGATTTCAATTCCGCAATTCCGGCGGGACGGGCGCGAATATTTTGAACATGAATCCGTCCGGATTCGCGCTCATGGAATAGACGCTGAAATTAAAATATTTCGCGATCTGATCGAACGGCGGCAGGAGTGAAAAATCCATCCATTCTTTAAATGCGTTTTCCGGGACATACGCCGGGATTCCGGGCGCGAGCATTTGCGGCGATTTGGAATCGGAACCGCTTTTTCGCAATAATTCAAAAACCGCGCGCGTTGTTTTCTTCTGGTTTTCATATCCAAACCAGCCGCTGTTGAATCCGCCAATTTTGGCGGCGGCGGCAGTCAGCCCGGGCGTTTCGCGGAGCGGTTTTTTTTGTCCGTCGCTGTTGCGGAGAAATTCCTCGAGCATCGCGCTGTCCGTCGAAATGGCGACATAACTTGAAGTGGCGGCGTAATATAATTTGCGTCCGCCGCCGCCGGTGACGTTGCCGACGGGAATGGGTGGAGCAGGGAGCGGCACGGAATAAATTTTACGTCCGAGAAATTCCCGTTCCTCGGGCGCGCCGCCTTCCTGATTCATGAGCGCCAATACGCTTTTGAGCGCGGCGGCCAGTTCCGCCGGGCGCGGCGAGCCGAGCAAAAACAGCGCCGGCCCGGATTTCAAATCCGTCAGACTCGTTCCCTGCGGCGCTTTCTCGTAAGCGATCATGTCATCGCCGAGATTTCCGAAAAGACTTTTGCGAATGTCGAAATTCGGATCTTTTTGTTTGGCCGCCGTTTCCGCCGTGTCGAGAAGGAAATTCAGTCCGCCGATCAATTGCGGTGAAATGCCGGTCAGCATTTTTTCCATCGTGGCCCATGCCTTTTGGCCATCAATGCGGATGCGCTGGAACTTGACGGCGTCGGCAGGAACAAATGGCGGCGGGCTGGAATCCTTGCTTTCGCCGGCGAGAATTTTGAAAAATCCCTGCCGCGCGGATTCGGGAACACCCAGGAAAAATTGCGCGGTCGAACCGTCGTCGGAATTTTGCGCGGAGAAGGCGAACGTCCGCAATCCATCCAGGCCGAGCGCGGTGATGAGTTTTTTCGGGCTGAACAGCGCGAATGGATTTTCGCTGGAAGGATCTTTCAGGTTCGCGATCATATCAATGAAACTCTTGATGTTCACCCAGCCGTAAAGCGGCGTGTCGCGAAACATGGCGAGCCGGCTGGATTCAAACGACGCCAGATCGCCAAGCGACGGCATCGCGCCGCCGGTGAGATGCACCGTGACTTTTTCGACGGCTTTCGACGATGTGCCCGCGATGAGCAATGATTCGTACTGGCCGAAAATCAATTCCATTTTGGCCGGCTTGTTCGTTTCCGCATCGTCGCCGGAATCCGCGTCGTCGGAGGAGGAAAACAATTTTTTCAATGTCGGCGGCGCGTCGTTTTCGGAAACCGGCAGAATGGAAAATTCAATGCCGCGAATGGTTTCCGTTTTGATCGCTTTTCCCGAATCCACCCATTTGCGTTTGAGCGCGGTGAGATTGGTTTTGAGCTGATTGGATTTTTCTTTTGTGTCGAGCAAAAGCAAAAAGGCCGGGATCGCGCCGGGCGTGGCTGGCCAGCCGTTTTGCACGACGGCGACGGTGAACTGGCCCTGGGGAAGATTTGCGAAATCATCGAAGTTGACGCCGAGGTCGCGCTGCAGCGGTTGAATCCATTTCTCGTTCAACTGCGACATGAATTTGTCTTTGAACGGCTTCATCGCCGGATCATTCCAGAATTGCGTTTGCGGCGATTGATGATAAATGGCCCGGAGTTTTGCGAAATCCGGCGACGAAAACACGGCCAGTGTGTCGTCGGGAAGCAATTTTTCCGCGGATGGAATCGCCGCGGCGCAACTCAGCGCGAGCAGGAGCAGGGGAACGCAAATCGCGGAAAAAATTTTTCCCGCGCGGCGGTTGGAGCGAATCGAAGTGGAGTTCATGGTTGTTTGTCAGGCTCTGTTCTTTGTCGGACCGGTTTAATCAACCTGCGCATGGCGCGCGCGGTTCGGCGGCGGAAGATAATGATACGGATTGCTCGGATTGTCGTTTGAATAGGCGAACGCGTCGCGGTGATCGAGAAAGTATTTCACGTTTTCAATTGGAATCGCGAAACCGAGTCCTTCGCCCGAAGTGATTTTCATGTTCGTGATGCCGACGACTTCGCCGCTCATATTGAAAAGCGGGCCGCCGCTGTTTCCCGGATTGATTTGCGCGGTGGTTTGCAAATAAAGCTCGCCCTGCAACTGGCGCGTTTTCGTGCTGAGAATGCCTTCCGTGACGGTGCGTTCCAGACCGAGTGGACTGCCGACCGCGAAAACATGGTCGCCAACGGACATCGCGTCCGAACTGCCAAGTAATACGTATTTGAATTTCGGCGCGTCTTTGTCTTCGATTTTCAAAAGCGCCATGTCTTCAAATTTATTGATTGCGACGATGCGGACGTGCTTGAAAGTTTTCGGCTGAAGCAAACCTTCGCGCTGGAGATAAACTTCCACGGAAATTTCCGTTTCGCCTTCGATGACGTGAAAATTGGTCATCAGAAATCCGTTTTCATTGATGATGAATCCGGAACCGAGGCCGCTGGGCGTGCGGACCTGGACGACTGCTTCGCCGATTTGTTTTACGAGATCGCGCACGTCGCCCGCGCGACCGGGACTGGCCGTTGCCGCGTAAAAGCGATGTTCCGCGGACGCGGGATTTTCCTCGCCTTTGGATTTATTCGCGACCGCGATTGGCGCGGCGGACGGAGCTTCGGCCGCCTTGAAAATTTTTATGATCTGGTCGCGCGGAATCGGCAAAACGGTGTAGCCGACGTCCACAAAAATCTGGTCGCGTTTTTCGGCGAGAATTTTCCCCGTCACCGCCGCCTTGTCCTTCAATTGAATGGTGTCGGCTCGAAGGCCGGGCGCGCTGAAGCAAACGGACGCCAATAAAACGACGCACTTTCTAAACATAACCGGAACGGTAGCCAACCGGATTTGCTTTGACAACCGCCAACAAGCCGGATCGCGCGGCGAAAATAAATTGCGAATCGGTCAAATCGCGAAATCCGCGTCGTCCAGCCGCGCGGTTTCCGTCGGCGGATAAAGCATTCCGGCGCCGACCGTCGCGTTGGTTCCCTGCTCGATCAAAATGAACGAACCGGTGAGGCGATTGTTCGCGTAACCGTCGAACACGAGCGGCTTGGAAGTTTTCAAACGAATGACGCCAATATCATTTACGCCAAGTTCGGACGGCTCGGGTTCGGATTCAAATGTGGAAAGACGAATACGGCTTTCCAGGCTGGACACGATGGCCTGCACGGTTTGCGTCGAGTGCTTGAGAAAATATTTTTTGCCTTGTTGCAACGGCTTTGAATTCATCCAGCAAACGCGCGCGTGCAAATCGGAATTCAATCCCGGCAGATTATCAAAGCCGACAATCATATCGCCGCGGCTCACGTCCAGATCGTGTTCGAGGCGAATTGTGACCGATTGCGGACAGAACGCTTCGGTGAGCGGGCCGTCGAGCGTCCAGATTTCCTTGACGGTGGTTCGCATTCCGCTCGGGAGGACGACAACCGATTCGCCCTGGCGCACAATGCCGCCGGCGAGTTGGCCGCTGAGTCCGCGAAAATCGTGCAGATGCGGATCGGTGGGATTGTTCGGACGATTGACCCATTGCACCGGAAAACGAAGCGCGCTCAGGTTCCAATCGCTCGCAATGTGAACGGTTTCCAGATGGCCGAGCAGATTCGGGCCTTGATACCACGGCATGTTTTTTGAGAGTTCCACGACGTTATCGCCGAGCAACGCGCTCATCGGAATAAATTTCACGTCGCGAAAAACATCGAGCTTGGGCAGAAAACCCTCGATCTCCTCGCGAATTTCCAGAAACCTGTCTTCGCTCCAGTCCACGAGATCCATTTTGTTCACGGCAATGACAAGATGCGGAATGCCGAGCAGCGCCGCGAGATACGTGTGGCGTCGCGTCTGCTCGATCACGCCCTGGCGCGCGTCAATCAACACAATGGACAGGTTCGCGGTGGAAGCGCCGGTGACCATGTTGCGCGTGTATTGCACGTGGCCCGGCGTGTCGGCGACGATGAATTTCCGTTTCGGCGTCGCGAAGTAGCGATACGCGACATCAATGGTGATGCCTTGCTCGCGTTCGGCGCGCAATCCGTCGGTGAGATTGGCGAGATTGATTTGCCCGCCGCCGGTAATGTCCGCCGAGCGCGTCAACGCCTCGATCTGATCTTCCATCAGATTCTTGGAATCATAAAGCAAACGGCCAATGAGCGTGGATTTGCCGTCGTCAACAGACCCGCAGGTGTTGAAGCGGAGAATTTCGATTGGATGTTTGGAAGCTGGGAGTTGGGAGTTGGAAGCTGGCATTTCAGTTTGCTGGTTAACAAATATTTTAGCGGCGGTTTTCAATAGATCGAAGCAAGCCACTGGTCAATCGGCCTACGCGGTTGGCTTTATCCGCCAACAATACAAAATCAGTGTCACGGATAAACCCGATTTCCCGGAGTAGATGCAGTTGTGAACGAACTTCACCGCAGGATGCGCGCGCGGCATTGTAAAACTGCCGTTTTTCGAGAATGTGCATTCGTTCGTAGCCTTCAGCGATGTTGGACATGATTGAAACGGCGGCGCGCTGGATTTGATCGCGAAGTCCGAAATCTGTCGCCAAAGGTTTGGCCCGGACGGCGAGAGCCTTCGCTTCGCGCCACGCTTCAAGTTGTTCAAAAGTCATCATTCCAACTTCCAACTGCCAGGTTCTAAAAGTATCCCGCCTTTTTCCTATCCTCCATCGCGGCTTCACTTGATTTGTCATCCGCGCGGGAGCCGCGTTCGGTCACGCGAGCGCCGGCGATTTCCGCGATGATGTCGTCCACGGAATTCGCGGGAGATTCCACCATTCCGGTGCTGATGATGTCGCCAATGGTGCGGACCCGGACGACGAGCGGTTTGATTTCCTCGGCGGGTTTGAGCGTGAGCAAATCGCTGACGGGAAGCCAATGGCCGTTGCGCCGGACGCATTTGCGCTTGTGGCTGAAATAAATCGTCGGCACTTCGAGTTTCTCGCGTTTGATGTATTGCCAGACATCCATTTCGGTCCAGTTGGACAATGGAAAGACCCGCATGTTTTCGCCGGGATTGATGCGGGCGTTGTAAAGATTCCAGATTTCCGGCCGCTGATTTTTCGGGTCCCATTGGCCGAAGCCGTCGCGAAAACTGAAGAAACGTTCCTTGGCGCGCGCTTTCTCCTCGTCGCGCCGCGCGCCGCCGATGCAGCAGTCGAATCGAAATTCCTCAATGGCCGCGAGCAGCGTGGGAATCTGGAGGCGATTGCGGCTGACTTCGCCGGGCGTTGGCACCGCAATGCCTTTGGCGATGGCGTCCTCGACTTTGCGAATGATGAGTTTCGCGCCGAGTTGTTTCGCGCGGCGATCGCGAAATTCGTTCAACTCGGGAAAATGATGGCCGGTGTCCACGTTCAGCAGCGGCATTGGAATTTCCGCGGGGCGAAATGCTTTTTCCGCAAGACGCAAAAGGCAGATGGAATCTTTGCCGCCGGAAAAGAGCAGGGCCGGACGCTCGAATTCCGCCGCGACTTCGCGCATGATGTGAATCGCTTCGGTTTCGAGATATTGAAGATGATCGAGGTGGTAACTGTTCACGGAAAAGTTAAATAGGTGAGTGGTTGAATCGTTAAATGAGAGACCGGCGTCTGTCCACAAGCTCGGGATTGATTGTCGGATGTTCTTCTAAAAATTGTTTGAGCCATTCCATTGGTTCGTCACCGTCGGAATCGGCGTGATATGCCGGCGGAGTTTCGCGGAGTTCAAGCGCTGCGTCGAATTTTTGGTCGCGAAGACAGCGCAAATAACCATTCGTCAATTTTAAGAATTTCCATGCCAAGGCTTTCAAAAAATCCGGCAATTGTTTCGCGACGCGATACATCGCCATGCGAAACTCTCGCGCGGCTTTGTAGAGTTCCAGGTCTTCGAATGAGCGATAAGCGTGAGCTTCGCCGGAATTTACAGATGCCGTTGTCATAACACTGATTCCTGATTTAACTCATCTAACCAATTACCCGTTTAACTTACTTTTACCGCTTGGCCGCCCCACGCGGCGTGCAGTCCGCATTCGCGTTTTTCGTCCGCCTTTGCCGGATCGAAATAATCCCACTCGTTAGGCAGGTTGTGCTGTTTTAAATAATTTTCCATGTCCGCATCGCTCCAATAAAAAACCGGGCTGACTTTCAGTGCGCCGAAATTTTTGTCTTCGCTCACAATGTCGAGGCCGGCGCGATTTGGATTCTGCACTTTTCGCAGCGCGGTAATCCAAACGAGCGGCGCGAGTTCCTTCATTCCGCGCTGAAACGGTTCCAGTTTCATTTGCGCGCTGAACAATTTTAAACCTTCCTCGTCATCCGTTGTGGGAATCTCGCCGTAAATCGCGTCGCGATGCGCGGCGGTG
>DASSNZ010000067.1:0-8060 GCA_035701135.1 Verrucomicrobiia bacterium | reverse complement strand
CGCGCGTTTTTTTGGATTCACGCATTGGCTGGTCGTGGCGATGGTGAATTCAGAGGCGCGCGCGCCGGAAAGACAGAAATGCAGAAAGTCCGGCATCATCAGGAGCGTTTCCGCCGCGCCGAGAATTTCCGGGCTGGATTTCTGAAGAGCGAGCAGTTGATAAAGCGTATTGATCTCCATGAACTGCAATCCGGTGGCGGCGAAAATTTCCTCTCGTGGAACGCGCGCGAAGGCTTTCGGCAAAATTCCACGCGTTCGCGCATCGCGATAATGATACGGCAGGCCGAGCAATTCGCAGCTTTTTGAGAGCAGCACGAAATCCACGCCCCAGGTGTCCACGCCGACGGAAACAATGGATTTGTCGAATTTCCGCGCGGCAAACGAGAGTCCGGTCTGGATTTCGCGCCACAACCCGAGCGCGTCCCAGCGCAGCGTTTCGTTGATCCGCACGCCGCCGTTCGGGAAACGATGAAGCTCCTCCAGCCGCATTCGTTCGCCATCCCAAAGCCCCGCCATCACGCGCCCGCTTTCCGCGCCGATGTCCACGCCGAGATATACCTTTTGTTCCATTTTCCTTCAGCGCGATTTCGAAAGCATCATGCCTTGATGCGATTCAGGTTCTCGTCGAGCGGCGTCATGCGCGGCATGAGCAAATGCACGACGCCCAAAAGAATCAGGTAACACGAACCCGCGACGAGAAACGCAAAGAAATAACCCGCCGGCCCGCTGGTGGTCAGCACCTTGCCGAGATAAGCGTCGCCGAGAATTCCCGCAACCGCGCCGACCATTCCGCCAATGCCGGTGACGGAAGCCGTCGCCTTTTTCGGAAACACATCGGAAACCAGCGTGAAAATATTCGCAGACCACGCCTGATGTCCGGCCGCCCCGAGCGCAATGAGCAGTACGGCAATCCAATAAATGCCGTGGCCCACCCGCGCGCTGGAGAGCAGCGCGTTATCGAGGCGATTGGCCTCAGCCTTTCCGATCGCGCCCGCCGCGCCGTCAACGAACGCTTCGCGGGATTTAAATTGTTGGCCGTGAATCGCGCGGAGTGAATCCGCGGCTTCGGGCGAAACATTCTGGCGAATCGAATCCGCGAACGCGCCCGTGACTTCATAGGAACTGTTCTGTTCCTGCGGCATCGCGGCTTCGACCTGCGCTTTATGGCCGGCGGTCAAAACATCCGCCGCAGCGGTGATAAACGCCCGCGCGGACGGATAGCTTTTGCCTTCGAGCGCGTGCATTTGCGTTTGAACATTCAGCGGAACGTGCTCGCGGGTTTTCTCCTTTTTCGGCTGGCCATTGACCGTCACCACACGTTCGGTTGCGAACGTGACTTGTTGCAGCCTATCAAAAAATCCGGTGTCCACGCGGAACGCCGTTTTGATTTGCGTGACGAACATCACCGGCAAAATGCAGCAGGCGCAGATGAACATCGTGGTTTTGCGGGAGCGATTGATCGTCCAGCCCTTCTTGATGAAAAACGACGAAAGCCATCCGCCGGCGACGCTACCGCCGTCCGCCAGCACGTAAATAATAATCAGCGGCAGCGCGAGGCTTTTGATGTTCAGGCCGAATTTGTCGTAGAGAAATTTTCCGCCCCAAAACAGGTAAAACCACCAGACCGCGTCGGTGATTTTCGCGGCGGAAAACGCCCAGGTTTCGCGATGCGGCAGGACTTTCCACCAGGACATTTTTTTCAACGGCGCTTCGGCGACCGAATCGCTGTTGATATAATCCTGCTCGGCTTTGGAAACTTTCGGATGACCTTCCGGCCGGCGGTACACTTTCCACCACAGCAACACCCACATTGCGCTGAAAAATCCCGTCGTGAGAAACGCAAATTGCCAGTTCGTTCCGTCCGGCCAGACGACCATCGGAATTACCAGCGGAGCGAGAATCGCGCCGACGTTCGAGCCGGCGTTGAAAATGCCCGTCGCGAACGCGCGTTCTTTTTTCGGAAACCATTCGCCGACGGTTTTGATCGCTGCCGGAAAATTTCCCGATTCGCCAATGCCCAGGCCGAATCGCGCGATGCAAAATCCGAGAACGCTGAATGCCGGGCGCACCGCCGCGTGCAGCATTCCGAAAATGCTCCAGATGCCGATGGACAGCGTGTAGCCGATTTTCGTGCCGAATTTGTCAATGATCGCGCCCATGCTCAACATGCCGATGGCGTAGGCGACTTTGAACGCGATATTGATGTTCGCGTAATCATGGTCGGACCACGCGAAAACCTTGTATTGCAGCGTCGGCGCCAGCACGCCGAGAATGCTGCGGTCCATGTAATTGATCGTGGTCGCCAAAAACAGCAACGCACAGATTTTCCAGCGATACCGTCCGATAAACGTGGACGCGTTGGGATCGTTTGCGTTTTTAGCTTGCGACATTTCTGCTTTGATTGGCTGCGACATAATGGCAGTTCTTTCTTTTTAAATTGCGGACTGCGACGCGCTTTGGCGACCGGGAACGAATCCTGTTCCAAAATCGCAAAGCCGGTAAATCGCCGCCGGAAAAAATTTCGGTGAACTGGCTGCTAGATTGGCCACGTTGTGACGCGAAGGTCAAGCCCGAGACTCGGCAGAACCGTTTGTTTTTTCTGCACTCAAATCAAAGCTTCGTGACCTCGTGAAATTCAGGATTCGTGAAATCCAAATTCACCGCGCCAGCCATCCGCCGTCCACCGCGATGGTGTAGCCTTGCATGTAATTCGACGCCGCCGATGCGAGGAAAACCACCGCGCCCTGCAAATCCTCCGGCGCACCCCATCGTCCCGCCGGAATGCGCGCGAGAATTTCCGCGTTGCGTTTCGGATCGGCGCGCAACGCGGCGGTATTGTCCGTGGCCATGTATCCTGGAGCGATGGCGTTCACGTTGATGCCGTGCGGCGCGAGTTCGTTCGCGAGAATGCGCGTCAGACCCATCACAGCGCTTTTCGACGCGGTATAAGACGGCACGCGAATGCCGCCCTGGAAAGACAGCATCGAAGCGATGTTGACAATTTTTCCGCCGCGCGCCTGGGAAACCATCTGCTTCGCGGCGGCCTGACTCAGAAAAAACAAGCTCTTCTGATTCACTTGAATCACTTCGTCCCAATCCGTTTCCGTGAATTCAAGCAACGGCGCGCGGCGAATGATTCCGGCGTTGTTCACGAGAATATCAATCGCGCCGAGTTCCTTCACCGTCGTTTCAATGATTTGCGGAATAACGTTTTGATCAAGAAGATTTGCCCGAATCGAACACGCTTTTCGTCCGAGAGCGCGAATTCGATTCGCGGTTTCATCGGTCGAACCCGACGCAACGAGCGCAATATCCGCGCCGGCTTCGGCGAGTCCGACGGCAATCGCCTGCCCAAGTCCGCGGCTCGCGCCGGTGACAACGGCGGTTTTTCCAGTCAATTTGAATTGATCGAGAATCATCCGTTCATTTAGCCACAGATGAGCGCGGATTTACACGGAGAAAATATTTCCGAACGGAAAGAGGGAGCCATCTGCGATTTTGATTTTTTAAAAGTTGACACAGTTATTGATGTGGCTGGCAGGTTCCGTCCGCGCCACTTGCAACGCGCGTTTTCTGACCTTACCTTGCGCGCGCAATGTCGAACTCGTCCGCGCGGAACGCGATTCGCCTTCGAGGCGTCCGCCACAATAATCTGAAAAATTTCGATCTCGACCTGCCGCTCAACCAACTCATTGTTATTACGGGTTTGAGCGGTTCGGGCAAGAGTTCGCTTGCTTTCGACACGTTGTTCGCGGAAGGCCAGCGGCGTTATATCGAGACGTTTTCGCCTTATGCGCGGCAGTTTTTCGATCGAATGGACAAACCGCGCGTGGACAGCATTGAAGGCATTCCGCCGGCGATTGCGATTGAGCAGCGCAACGCGGTGAAAACCACGCGCTCGACCGTCGGCACAATGACCGAGTTGTGCGATTACATGAAATTGCTCTGGCCGCACATCGCGCAATTGCATTGCCGCCAATGCGGTGAAATTGTCCGAAAAGATTCGCCGCAGGACATCTGGTTGAATGTCGGTCCAAAGTCCAAGGTTCAAAGTCCAAAGTCTGAAATTGGGGAGCGAGAGATTGAGGTTCTCATCACGTTCGACGTTCCGCTTTCGGAAAAACTTTCGCTGGAAGAATCGCTCGCACTGGTCGCAAAACAAGGCTATCAGCGTTTGCTCGTGAATGGCGAAATCGTCCGGCTCGATGATTTCAAAACCCGAAACGCGAAATCCGGAATTGTTTCGCTCACTGTTGTTCAGGATCGCGTAAAACCAATTCCCGCCAACCGCGCGCGGTTCGTCGAAGCGTGCGAACAGGCGTATCATTTTGGAAAAGGAAAACTGGCAATTCACGAGCTGGGGAACAAATCGGAAAACTCGAAATCCGAAATCCGAAATCCGAAACTTTTTTCAAACCGTTTTCACTGCGCCGCGTGCGACATCGAATATCGCGAGCCAACGCCCGCGCTTTTCAGTTTCAATCATCCCGTCGGCGCGTGCCCGACCTGCCGCGGATTTGGCCGTGTCATTTCGATTGATTACAATCTCGTGATGCCCGACCGCTCGAAAACGCTGGCCGAAGGCGTCGTCAAACCGTGGCTCACAGGAACGGGCGCGGAATCACAACGCGATTTGATGCGGATGTGCCGGCATTTCGAAATTCCGACGAATGTTCCGTTCGAGAAGCTGCCGAAAAAATGGCAGGATTTTGTCATCGAAGGCGAGCCGGATTACGGAACCGACGAGGAACACGAATGGCCGCGCGCGTGGTATGGCGTGAAAGGTTATTTTCGCTGGCTCGAAAGCAAGGCTTACAAAATGCACGTGCGCGTATTGCTCTCGCGGTATCGCGCCTACACGCCGTGTCCGGATTGCCGCGGCGCGCGTTTTCAGCCGGAAGCGCTCCTTTATAAATTTACGATTGACGATTTACGATTTACGAACGCAACGCTGGAAAAGACCGACGGTTCGGATGAGAGCGCGTCAATCGCAAATCGTAAATCGCAAATCACATTGGCCGATTTTTATCAATTGCCGATTCGCGACGCGTTGGAACTAATTCGCGCGGCGATGAATTCCCGGAAAACGCGCACTGCGTCCCGCAACGATCCGATTGATCTCGCATTTGGCGAAGTCCTTTCGCGGCTCGGATTTTTGAACGAAGTCGGTCTCGGTTATCTCACGCTGGATCGCCCGACGCGCTCGCTTTCCGGCGGCGAAACGGAACGCGTGAATCTCACGACCTGTCTCGGCACGCGGCTGGTGAACACGTTGTTCGTTCTGGACGAGCCAAGCGTCGGACTTCATCCGCGCGACACGGAACGGCTCGTCCGAATTCTCCAGCAACTGCGCGACGCGGGAAATACTGTCGTTGTTGTCGAGCACGAGGCGAGCGTCATGCGCGCCGCGAATCAGATTGTGGACATCGGCCCGGGCCACGGCGCGGCCGGCGGAGAAATTGTTTTTCAGGGAACGTTTTCTGAGATTTTGAAATCTCAAAATTCGCTCACCGGAAAATACCTGAGCGGAAAAAAAGTAATCGAAATTCCACGCCGTCGGCTCGTCAAAACCAGGCAATCGCGAAAATCCATTCCGATTTATATTTCATCGCCGGAAAATTCCGCGGCATTTGCGTTAAACGATTCGCCTGAAAATTCCGCCGCGACGCCGGATTGTCCCGCGCTAAAAATCGAACACGCCACGCGAAATAATTTGAAAAATATTTCCGTCGAAATTCCGCTGAACCGATTCGTCTGCGTCACCGGCGTCAGCGGTTCGGGAAAATCCACGCTCGTTCGCGAAGTTCTTTTGCCCGCGCTGGAGACGAATTTGAAATCCCGAATTTCAAATTCAAAATTTCCGGTGAAAGCTTCGGAGCGAATCGAGGACGAAAACGATTCCGACGGCGAGCGTGAAAATCCCGAAACTCAAAACGCAAAACTCGAAACCACGCTCACCGGTTTCGATTCGCTGAATTGTGTCGTGCTCGTGGATCAATCCATTCTCGGCAAAACGCCGCGCTCAAATCCCGCCGTTTACATCGGCGCGTTCGATGACATTCGCGAAGTTTTCGCGCAATCCGAATCCGCAAAACAACGCGGATTCAACGCAAGCGCGTTCAGTTTCAATTCCGCGCAAGGCCAGTGCGAACGCTGCCGCGGCGCGGGTTTCGAGAAAATTGAAATGCAATTTTTGAGCGACGTTTTCATCCGCTGCCCGGATTGCGATGGACGCCGCTATCGCCCGCATATTCTCGATGTGAAAATTTCGAATTCCGAGTCTGGAGTTTCGAGTTCGCCACAGCGCGGCGCGAACAAAAACCCGGAACTGGAAACCCGAAACCCAAAACTGATGAAGTGGTCCATTGCCGACATGCTCGAAGCCACGGTGGACGAAGCGATTGAATTTCTTTCCGGCTTTTCCGATTCGCGGCCCGCGCGGCGCGCGATGGAAAGTTTGAAATTATTGCAGGAAGTCGGCCTTGGTTATCTGAAACTTGGCCAGCCGATCAACACACTTTCCGGCGGCGAAAGCCAGCGGCTGAAACTGGTGAAACATTTGGCGGAAGCAACGTGCTTTCGGCATCTTGCCGAAAATCCGGAACGCGATTGCCGGCAAGACCCCGGCAGCACACTTTTTCTCTTCGACGAACCGACGACCGGTTTGCATTTCGACGACGTGTGTGTGTTGCTCAAAGTTTTTCAGCGAATCGTGAACGCCGGCCATTCCGTGCTTGTCATCGAGCATAATCTTGATGTGATTAAATCCGCCGATTGGATCATTGATCTCGGTCCGGACGCGGGCGACGAAGGCGGAAAAATCGTCGCGGAAGGAACGCCTGAGGAAATTGCCGAATGCGCCGGCAGCCACACGGGCCGCGCGTTGAAAACCGTTTTGAACCAGAACCCAATCCAACCAGACCATGAAAAAAATTCTCGGAATCGCCTTGCTCGCGGGCGGAGTCGTTTTGCTCGTTAATGGCTACCACGCTTACAACTCGTTGGAATCGAAACTCGGCCGGGCGCTGCGCGGATCGTCCAGCAAACCGGCCATCGTTTTCCTTTTCAGCGGCGCGGCATGTGCCGCCGCCGGCGCGTCGCTTATTCTGTTTTCAAAATCGAAATAAAATTTTGTTCAACGCAAAAACGCGGAACGCAAAGCCGGCGAGCCAAATCCAATTGAATTTTCGCTTCTTTTCACCTTTGCGCCTTTGCATTAAATCCGAAAATTCCCCGGCCCGTGTTTAAAAAAAACGAACATCCAAATTCCGACGGCATCGCCATTCACGGCGCGCGCGAACATAATTTGAAAAATATTTCGCTCGCGATTCCGCGCGACAAATTCGTCGTCGTCACCGGCGTCAGCGGTTCGGGAAAAAGCACGCTTGCATTCGATCTGATTTTTGCCGAAGGCCAGCGGCGTTTTCTGGATTCCATGAATGTTTACGCGCGGCAGTTTGTGGAACAGATGTCGCGGCCCGACGTGGATTTGATCACCGGCATTCCGCCGACCGTCAGCATCGAACAGCGTAATTCACGCGGCGGCGGAAAAAGCACCGTCGCGACCGTCACGGAAATTCATCATTTCATGCGATTGCTTTTCGCGCGACTGGGAACGCCGTTTTGTCCCGATTGCCAGATTCCGGTCGAGGCGCAAACGCGCGATGAACTGGCGCGCCGGCTTCAAGGCGAATTGAAAAAACGCGGCGAACTTCGTCTGCTCGCGCCGGTCGTGAAAAATCGAAAAGGTTTTCATTCGGATGTCGCGGAATGGGCGGCGAAACATGGCTATTCGGAAATTCGCGCGGACGGAAAAATATTTTCAACCGGCGAACCGTTTCGGTTGGACCGCTTTCGCGAACACGATGTGGAAATCGTGATTGGTGTTTTAAACCATGGCGCGGCGACGCAGAGAAGAAGAAATTCGAAATCTCCGCAACCCGGCGTCTCTGTGGTAAAAAATTTTCAGCAGTTGGTGGATGAAACTCTGAAACTCGGGCACGGCACTTTGCTCGCGCTTGATAATCGCGGTCACGTTACGATTCATTCCACGGAACGTT
>DASSNZ010000066.1:0-15020 GCA_035701135.1 Verrucomicrobiia bacterium | reverse complement strand
GAATACTAAAAACCCGCTCCAACTCTGAAACTCTGAAACAACTGAAGAATGAAGACGAAATCTGGTTTCCTGATAATGCTCGCTCTGGCTCTGGCGCTTCCTGTCGCCCTGATAATGGGGTGTCGTGCCATTCGCGGACGGGCAACGCTGCAAAGGCCGCAAGGGCCGTGCGACATCTACGCCGCTGACGGCGACCCCTGCGTTGCCGCGCACAGCACCACGCGCGCGCTCTTTGCCCGCTACAACGGGCCGCTTTACCAGGTCATGCGCCAGTCGGATGGCAAAACCCTGGACATCGGCGTCGTTCAGCCGTCCGCGCACGACGCAGGCGGATACGCCAACGCAGCGGCCCAGGACAAATTCTGCGCCGACACATATTGCTGGATCACGAAAATCTACGACCAGTCCGGCCATGGCAACGATCTCAGTCAGGCGCCGCGCGGCGGATTCAGTGGTCCGGCCATGGGCGGATTCAACAACGTCCCGATCGCCGACATGGCGCCGGTCACCATGATGGGCCACAAGGTTTACGGCGTTTTCATCGAACCCGGCATGGGCCTTCGCCAGGACGACGCTCACGGCACCGCCGTGGACGATCAGGCGCAGGGACAATACTGGATCGTAAACGGCCATCATTACAATTCCGGTTGCTGCTTCGATTATGGCAATGCCGAAACCGACAGCCGCGATGATGGCAACGGAACAATGGAAACCACTTATTACGGCAGCGCCGGCGCGTGGTATCACGGCCCGCCGCCCGGCCCGTGGATCATGACCGATCAGGAAAACAATCTCGTCGGTTGCGTCAATCCCGATGGTTCCAAAGGCTGTCCGGACCTGCCGATCATCACCTGGCGCTTTGTCACCGCCATGGCCAAGGGCGAACCGCATCACTGGACCTCGATGGGCGGCGACGCGCAGGCGGGCGACCTGAAAGTCATGTTCAGCGGGCCGCGCGTCAACAAGAGCTACGATCCGATGCGCAAGCAGGGCGCCATTCTCCTCGGCAACGGCGGCGACAACAGCAACGGCTCGCAGGGAACTTTTTACGAAGGCGCGATGACCGCCGCAGGCGCTTTTCCTTCGGATGCCACCGACCAGAAAATTCAGGCGAACATTGTGGCGGCTGGATACGATTTGTCGCCGGTGAGCATTGCGCCGGCAACGGAAACGGACAAGCCGCCGGGACTCCAGACGTTTTCGCCGGGATCATCGCAGGACGTCACGGTGACCTTCAGGAACACCACGGGGAATCCCGCCACCGAAGTTGAATTGAGCATTGCTGTTCCCGGCGGCTGGACCTCCACAGTTTCCGGCGGCTCCGAAAAATCCAAAACGTTCTCCGGTCCAATCCCGCCCGGCGGCACCGTGAGCGCAACCTTCAAGATCACTTCAGGCCGCGCGACGTTTAACGGAGATCTGGTCGCAAAAGCGACGTGGAGCGCGAACGACGTGACGCGAACCGAAACGATGGCGGAAAAAGTCCGCAACGTCATCCCGATCAAGATCAATGAATTCGATATTGGTTCCGGTTCTCCAGCGAACTCGGCAGACGCGTTCGTTGAGCTTTACAATGCGGGCGACAGCGACGTTGACATCTCCGGCTGGACCTTGACCGAGCATCCGACGCAGGAACCGGTTTTCTCCTTGGTAAAAGTTCCACGCGGCACCCGGCTTGCGGCGAAAAGCTTTTATGTTTTTGGACTTTCCGACTCTGGTCTCGCGGTTCCCGCGCAAAAAGGCGACACCGTCATTCACGTCAGAAATACGTCCGGGATGTCGGTTGGCGATACCATTGAAATCGGCACCGGTTCTTCGGTGGAAACCCGCAAAATTGCAAGCCTCGGAACTGCGGCCGGCAATGACACGACAGTCTGGCAACCGCTTCCGGACGGTCCGGTGATCACCATTCCCGCCGGCTCGACCAATATTCCTTTTACTGCGGGACGCGGTTTTGGCGGTGGTCCGAGCGGATTCAGACCTGAAGTTGGCCAGAAGATCGGCATCGGTTACGGCGCGACTTATCCCACCGTGGCAAATTCGATTGAAAAGTTTGAGGTGGTGACGGTCACTGCGGTCGGCAGGCCGGGCACGCAAGGCTATCTGGCGTCGGATGCGAAAGCCGGCGACACCAAAATCCGCGCGCGGAATGCTGGAAACATTTCGGTGGGTGACAAAATCCGGCTGGACATAGACAGCGTTGGTCATGGCGTCGAGACGGTTACGGTCACACGCATCAACAGAGTCGAAGGTCGAGGCGGCGTTCTTGAACTTGATCTGGCTGCGCCGCTTAAATTCAATCATTCCGACAACATCCCCTTCAGTGATCGGGGAACCGGAATCAGCTTCAAGCCGGCGACAGCGTTTGCTCATTCGAGCAACGAACCGATCCTGCCGCTCGGCACTGGCATCACCCTCGACCAACCGCTGGCCAGTAATCATTCGATCCACGCGGTTGTCCGTGACACCTCTGTCGCGACGGCGGACTCCCAGGAAAACTTGGCGCTCAATCAATGGTTCGGCGGTCCGGTTTTCTCGCCGTCTGCCGGCAACATTGTTTTGCGTGACGCCGACGGACTCGTGGTGGACAGCCTGAACTATGGCGGTCTCGTTGATCCGTGGGCTGCCGAGGGTTATCAGGCCGAATCCGGATCGGGGAAGGAAGGCAACTTCGTGCCGGCGCCGAACGCGGAGAGGGGATTCGGACGATTTGGTTTCCGACGCGGCGGCGCGGCTGCCGCCGAGCCGGTCAGGAGTGCGGGCCGTTTTCCGGATGGCGCGGACACCGACGATAACCAACACGATTTCCTGTTGCAGACGGAAACCGCCCTGGCATCCGAATCGCCCGCCGACGCGAACAACATCAAGGTTGTCAGCGTGGCGGATTTCCATGCCGGGCAGAAAATCATTATTGACGCGGGCGCGGATCGTGAAATTGCGGTGGTCGCGACGGTCGGTACGGCAGGCGGCACCACCATCAACACCGCCACGGACGCGGGCGCGACGGTTATTCCCGTCGCCAATCCGTTTGGATTTAACCCAGGTCAAACGATAACCGTGGACAGCGGAGCGAACCAGGAAACGGCGGTCGTCGCGTCCGTTGAACGTGGCCGCTTTCGCCGCGGACAGAGACTGAGCGGCGCAAGCATCAAAGTTTCGGCGCCTCTAAAGAATTCACATGCGGAGGGTGCGGAGGTTTCCGGCAGCGGCATTACACTCTCCGCGGCATTGACCCGGGCGCACGAACGCGGCACGCCGATTGTCAGCAGCGTTCCCACACCCGGCGCGCCGAACCGGTATGCCAGGAAATGACTGATTCCGGCCGCGCCTGGCCTTGGTGGCGACTGGCCTTGACGGGTCTCAGTGCTTTGGCGCTGGCCCTCAGCGCTTATCTGAGTTGGCATTATCTGACGGGCGAACAGGTCGCCGGTTGCGGCGGTGGCAGTCCATGCGATCAGGTGCTGAACAGCCGCTGGTCGTCCGTTGGCGGTGTTTTGCCTGTCAGCGCCCTTGCGTCGGGCACCTATCTGGCACTGCTGCTGGCAAGTCTTTTCATTGGCCCCGCCACGGCGGTGGAAGTCCGGCGACTTGCATGGCAGGCGATGCTCGTCCTGGTCGGGGCTGCCGCCGGGAGTGCCGTGTGGTTCACAATTGTTCAGAAATGGATTGTGGGAGCGTTTTGTCCTTATTGCATGGTCACACATGTTACGGGTGTGCTGCTGGCGATCCTGGTAATCTGGCGAGCGCCGGGGAGTTTGAAATCCGAAATCGGAAATCCGAAGTCCGAAAGAATTCCGAGATCCAAAATCCGATTTTCCGACTTCAGATTTCGGATTTGGTCTTTGGCCGGCGTCGGCCTGGCCGGAATCCTGGCGGTTTCCCAGGCCGCCTTCACACCGCCGGCTGCTTTTCGCGGAGGCGATTCACGGGAGCAACTGCCCGCGCTTGATCCGCGCGCTGTGCCGCTGGTCGGTTCGCCGGAAGCCTCTTATGTTGTTACGCTCCTTTTTGATTATGAATGCCCGCATTGTCAGAAGCTATATTTCATGCTCGACGAAGCGGTTCGTCGTTACAACGGCAAGCTGGCGTTCGCCGTGTGTCCGGCGCCGCTGAACACGCATTGCAATCCTTACGTTTCGCACGATGTAGATGAATTTAAAGATTCGTGCGAGCTGGCCCGAATTGGCCTTGCGGTGTGGAAGGCAGATCGCAAGGCATTTCCGGAATTTGATCGCTGGATGTTTTCCTTTGATTCCGGTGACCACTGGCAGCCGCGCAGCGCCGACGCCGCCCGCGCCAAAGCCGTCGAACTTGTCGGCGAGGCGAAGTTCGATTCCGCCATGGCGGATTCATGGGGCGCCCGATACTTGCAAACCTCCACTCGGATTTACGGCGCCACGGTCCGGGACGGGAAGGGCGGAGTTCCCAGATTGGTTTTCGGTTCGCGTTGGGTCATTCCTCAACCGAACGATGCGGATGAACTGCTTTCCATTTTGCAAAAAAGTCTTGGCCTGCCGAAACCATGAACCGCGAAGAATGGAAGCTTGGACAACCTTGAATGCCTGAGCAAGTTGGACGCAGCGCTATCTTGATTTTGCCTTACAACTGCCAGGATTTCCTACGATTCTCCATACCACGGCACAGAAATCTCTGCTAGCCTGCAATTGATATGAAAATGTCCCGGCGACAATTTGTAGCAACCAGTCTGGCAGGCACGGCCGGGTTTTGTGTGAGCGGATGCAGCACAACGGACAGATTCATGTCAACCCGGTTGCCGCTGCAGGATGAAGATGGCTACAAGCTGTGGCTTCGATATACATCACCAGGAAACATCGTTAAACAATACCATCGAGCCATTCGTGAAATTCGTGTGGACGGTAGCTCGGCAACATGCGGCATTATACGAGATGAATTGCGTTCAGCAACTGCGTCCATGCTCGGCAGCGCAGTCTCATTGAATGAAAATGAATTAAGGTCCGGCGTGATTCTTGTGGGCACTCCGGATAATTCGAGACTGATCCGGAATTTGGAATGGGCTGCGGAGTTGCAAGCTATCGGCGGCGATGGATACATGATTCGTTCAGTCCGCGTTGCGAACCATCCTGTCACTGTCATTGCCGCGAACACCGAGATCGGTGCAATGTATGGCGCGTTTCATTTTCTGCGCCTGATGCAAACCGGCCAGCCGATTGAAACGTTAAGTATTTCCGAACGACCCGTGCTTCAACTTCGGCTGATGAACCATTGGGATAATCTCAACGGCACCATCGAACGCGGTTACGGCGGCCGCTCATTGTGGCAATGGGACGAATTGCCGGAAAAAATCAGTCCGCGTTACGCTGATTATGCGCGCGCTTGCGCTTCCATTGGAATCAACGGCGCGGTGATCAACAATGTCAATGCCGATCCGCGAATTCTCTCGCAGGAATACCTTCGAAAAGTCGCCGCACTCGCAGATGTCTGGCGACCTTATGGTGTAAAAATGTATTTGTCCGCAAACTTTGCCGCACCGGTGCGGTTGGGCGGATTGAAAACAGCCGACCCGTTGGACAAGACCGTGGCCGACTGGTGGAAAACGAAGGCGGATGAAATTTATAAAGTCATTCCCGATTTCGGTGGATTTTTGGTCAAGGCAGATTCGGAAGGACAGCCCGGACCGAAAACTTACAATCGCACTCACGCCCAAGGAGCAAATGTTTTGGCCGACGCGCTCGCGCCGCACAAGGGGAATGTTATCTGGCGCGCGTTTGTTTATGATCAGGACATTGATCCCGACCGCGTGAAGCGCGCTTACATTGAATTTATGCGGCTCGACGGACAATTCCGTCCGAACGTCGCGATTCAGGTGAAAAACGGGCCATTGGATTTTCAGCCGCGCGAACCATTTCATCCGTTGTTCGGCGCGATGAAGCAGACATCCGTTATTGCGGAAATTCAGGCCACGCAGGAATACACAGGCCAGGCGAAACATCTCGTTTATCTCGGCACGATGTGGGAGGAATTTTTGCAATCGGATACTTTTGCGAAAGGCGAAGGTTCAACCGTCGCGAAGGCGCTCGCGGGAAAAATTCATCCAGCGCAAATCACCGGGATGGTTTCCGTGACGAATCCTGGCTTGGACGCGAACTGGTGCGGACATCATTTTTCGCAATCCAACTGGTATGCCTTTGGACGCCTCGCGTGGAATCCTGAACTATCGGCGAAAAGAATCGCTGAGGAATGGACGCGCATGACATTCACAAACGATGCCGAAACCGTCGGCACTGTCCGCGACATGATGATGAGTTCGCGCGAAACCTACGTGAATTATACAATGCCGCTCGGGCTGCATCACATGATCGGCGGCAACCATTACGCGCCGCAGCCGTGGAACGACCGCGCGCCTCGCCCGGATTGGACAGCGGTTTATTATCATCGCGCTTCGACGGAGGGCATTGGCTTTGACCGCACCAAACGCGGTGATCACGCGGTGGAACAATACTATCCACCGGTTTGCGATACGTTTGACGACATTGAGCGTTGTCCGGAAAAATTTCTTTTGTGGTTTCATCGCTGCGCGTGGGATTACAAAATGAAATCAGGAAAAATTTTGTGGGACGAACTTTGCGCGAAGTATTACGAAGGCGCGAAAGCGGCGGCGGCATTCCAGACGACGTGGCAATCATTGTCCGACAAAATTGATTCGCGCCGGCACAAGGAAGTTGCGGATCGTTTAGTCATCCAGGTGACGGATTCGGCGAAATGGCGTGATGCCATTTTGGAATACTTCGCGCGGTTCAGCAAACGTCCGATTGTCGGCATAACTCCTGCCCAAAAATTAGCGAATTCAGCCTGGCACATTTAGCTCGCTCAAACGTCTAATCTCTGTTGGTAAAAAAAGATGAACTCAATATTCGGCGCAAGAGGCGCAAAAATTGCAATATTCCGATTGGCTACCGCCATTATCGTTTCAGCATCTATTTTCTTATGCGCAGTAGTTCAGAATGCTCGCGCGGCTTCTGTGACTTTTGAAGCCGAGAACGGAGCCTTGGGATCTGATTTCACAAATGGGACTGACGGAGCGGTTCAATATATTTCCATTTCGACTGATACCGTGAACACCGGAAATCCTGGAAATGCCAATCGCATGGCGAGTTACACGGTTACGTTTCCCGCTGCCGGCACGTATAATCTTTACGCGCGAATTTTGGTTGGCCCGGGAGGATTCAATGATGACAGCCTGTTTTACGCAAACGGTTTTGGGACGAAATCTCCGACAGCCGATGGTGACTGGTTGACAGTGAATGGCCTGGCGTCTGGAGGCGATGCATTATCGGCAGAGGTCGTGACGAATAATGGAACGGCCGGAACTGGAATTTGGAAATGGGTGAACCTATCGCAATTTAATCCAAGTAACAGCGGCACGGAAACGCCTATTAAGTTCACGGTTGGAGCGGGAAATTTGACCCAGACATTTCAGATTGGAGCGCGTGAGAATGGATTGGAAATAGATAAGTTTGTCTTCGGCACGGCCGATTATATTTTCACTGTGTCGGATCTCGATAATGAAACGGATGGCACGGAGCCTCCACCGCCACCGCCGCTATCCATAACAGTTGACGCGACAAAAACGTATCAAACCATTGAAGGGCTTGGCGGCGCTATTGCCTTTTACAATGGATGGGTTACGGCTCATCCTTACAAACTGGAAATTTATACAAATGCGTTCGCCGGCCTGAATCTTTCCATGTTGCGCCTGGGGAATTGGTTTCGCTATCAGGGCACTTCTAATTTCGATCCGGATGCTCCGGATTTCGTTTCAAATGCCAATCGAATATTGGGGCATCCGGTGCCGGTTTACATGAGTTCCTGGGCGCCGCCGGCATTTCTGAAAAGCAACGGACAGGTTGGCAACGGCGGCACGTTGATCTACACCAACGGCAGCTTTGCTTATACAAATTTTGCGCAGTATTGGTATGACTCGTTGCTGGCCTATCGTGCCCAGGGGGTTTCTCCAACCTGGATCAGCATCCAGAACGAGCCGGACTTTGCGGCCAGCTATGATTCCTGTGTCTTTCATCCTACCGAAGACACGGTGAAAGGAACAAACTACGCCAGCTACTCCAAAGCGCTCGATGCGGTGTTCCAACGGCTGACCGACCTGCCTTCGCCGCCAAAAATTCTCGGGCCCGAGGTGGTAGGCCTGGGGTTCAATGACGTGCAAAACTACGCCGCGACAATGAATGCGAACAGTTTTTACGGCTTGGCGCATCACCTTTACGGAGGCAGCAGCGACGGA
The DNA here is from genome assembly GCA_035701135.1 of Verrucomicrobiia bacterium. Lineage (GTDB taxonomy): Bacteria > Verrucomicrobiota > Verrucomicrobiia > Limisphaerales > DASXHY01 > DASXHY01. The sequence goes on along the minus strand of DASSNZ010000066.1, from coordinate 6,742 downwards.
ACTCCGGATGGGTACAACGCAAATCTTTCGGCGCTGACCAATGTTTTTCCCAGCAAGCCGCGTTTCATGACCGAGTATGGCGTAAGCGATATGATTGAGCAGGCGAACCTGATCCATAACGTATTGGCAGTCGAGCAGGCCAGTGGTTACAACTATTGGAGTCTCATCTGGCCGGTTGGCGGAAATGGTCTGGTGCAAATCGAGAATCCATTTAATCGAAGCAGTTGGACCAATGCTCCGCCTGGAACAACCACGCAATCGCATGGCTGGTGGCTGACACCGGCCTACTGGGCGATGAAACATTATTCTTATTTCATTCAACCCGGCTTCAAACGTGTTTCCGCCACATGTAACAATGCCCATATATTGGTTTCGGCATATCTTTCACCGGATGACTTGCGCCTCGTGGCTGTTTTTATCAACAGAGATAGCGGCCAGGCTACGGCAGACGTAAATTTTGGCTCTTTTCCGTTTTTCCATTCGAGCATTTATCAGACGGCTGATACGAATCATTTTCAGCCGCTTGGCCCCGTGAGTTCGCAGTTGAACCTGCCGGCACTGTCACTTACCACGGTTGTATTGGACAAACTTGTCGCCGTTGGACAGGCAAACAGTCCTTTTCCAACAAACGGAACAGCGCCAGCCGCATTTAATGCAACGATGAGTTGGACGCCCGGTAGCAATGCCGTAACGCACGCGCTCTATTTGGGAATTGACTCAAACAGCGTCGCTCAGGCCACGCCTGCGTCTTCGGAATTTATGGGCATTCTTTCAACCAACGCATTTGCACCCGCGCTTTCCGGCAACACGACATATTTCTGGCGAGTGGATGAAATTGCCGGAGAGAATACAAATGTAGGAGATGTCTGGTCGTTTAGGACCGGCCCGACGCCGGCGTTGCGGCATCGCTATAGCTTTAGCGAAACCAATGGCGCGACGGTTTCCGACGCAGTGAGCGGTCCCGCATGGAATGGAGCGTTGCCCAAAGGCGGCACATTTTCGGGCGGTCAACTGACTCTGGCATCCGGATCTTCACAATACGTGGGCCTGCCGGCGGGAATTGTTGGCGCGTTGACTAATTTTACAATTGAAGCATGGGTGAAACTAAATTCCACGGCGGATTGGGCGCGCATTTTTGATTTTGGCAACGACACTACCAGCTATATGTTTTTGACCCCGCAAAATGGAAGCACCAGCCGTGTGCGCTTTGCCATTACGGCAAATGGCCCAGGAGGCGAGCAGCAAATCAATTGCAATTCCAGCATGGCAGTCGGCACATGGTATCACGTTGCTGTCACGCACAACGGAAACGAAGGAATTCTTTATTTGAATGGTGTCTCCGTCGGAACCAACAGCTCCATGACTCTCAAGCCGTCCGATCTGGGTGATACTGCAAATAACTACTTGGGCCGCTCTCAATTTTCCAGTGACGCATACCTGAATGCTAGGTTGGACGAATTTCGAATTTACAGCATCGCACTGTCGGCAAATGAAATTGCCGCAACCTATGCACTTGGACCGGACGAAATATTAAGCACCAACAGCCCGGCCATTACTTTTAGCATCACGTCATCCAACCTTACGCTGACCTGGCCGCTTGCATCCGCAGGTTATACTCTGGAATCAAGCACCAACCTTACCAGCTGGATGAAGGTAACGTCTGCGCCACGAATCATCGGTGGCCAGTGGCAGGTGGATTTTCCGGAATCGTCGGGCGCAGGCATGACATTTTATAGGTTGGTGAAATAAGTGATTAAAGAAGAAACCGCAATCAATGAACTATAAAACAAATTGAACTGCGTATCCCGATTTGCATTTATTCTGATATTTTCGGTTGTGCTCGGTCGTGTTGCATCGGCAGATTCGCCGCGCGAGCGAATTTCCATTGATAACGGCTGGCGGTTCATCAAAGGCGATCCCACGAATGTAAATTCAAACGATTTGCTTTACGATGCCCGTCCCGTTTCACGAGGGGAAGATCGAAAGGCGCGGCTGGCCGAAGCGACAGAGGACGCGGCAAAGCTTTCCGCCGCGACCAACGATGTGCTCAAACCCTGGATTTTGCCGACGGGCAATCGCTTCATCAAAAATCCGGCGAAAAGATTCCCGCGCCCTGAAGGAAATCCCGGAGGCGACATTCCTTACGTGCAAAACAGTTTTGATGATTCGAACTGGCGTCTGGTCAATCTGCCGCATGACTGGGCGATTGAAGGCCCGTTCAATTCCGGCGGAGTCGGTGGTTCGATGGGACGCCTGCCCAGTCCGGGTATTGGCTGGTATCGAAAGAAATTGAATATTTCCGCCGGTGACTCAGGCAAATCCATTTTTCTTGATGTGGACGGCGCGATGTCTTACGCGGCGGTCTGGTTGAACGGAAAATTGGTTGGCGGCTGGCCGTACGGCTACGCATCGTGGCGCCTCAATCTGACTCCGTTCGTGAAATTTGGCGGCGAAAATGAACTCGCGATTCGGTTGGACAATCCGCCGGATTTTTCACGCTGGTATCCCGGCGCGGGCATCTACCGGAACGTGTGGCTGGTCAAAACGCGGCCGGTCCATGTCGGTCAATGGGGAACATTCGTCACCACGCCGGAAATTTCCCGTGAACGCGCGACGATAAATTTGAAAGTGACGGTGGACAATGATTCAACGCGATCTGCGAAGGTTTCGATCACAACGGAAATTTTTGCGCTGGATGCCGACGGCAAGCAAACAGGTTCCAGCGTGTCGGAAATGACGCCGACGATTTTGCAAATTCCTGCCGGAAAAAGCGCGACGGCTGAAAACTCAACAGTGATTTCCAATCCGAAACTTTGGGGGCCGCCGCCGACACAACAACCGAATCGCTACGTCGCCATTACCTCCGTTTCGCAGGATGGAAAAATCGTGGACCGCTACGAAACGCGTTTTGGCATTCGCAAAATCGAATACAAGCCGGACGGACTTTATGTGAACGGCAAACGCATTCGTATTCAGGGCGTGAATGATCATCACGATCTTGGCGCGCTGGGCGCGGCATTCAACGAGCGCGCGGCGGAGCGACAACTTGAAATTCTGCGCGAGATGGGCTGCAATGCGATTCGCATGGCGCATAATCCGCCCGCGCCGGAATTGCTGGAATTGACCGACAAAATGGGCTTTCTCGTTTTGGATGAAATTTTCGATTGCTGGGTGCGGCAGAAAACGCCATTTGATTTTCATCTGATTTTTCCGGACTGGCACGAACAGGATTTGCGGGCATTCATGCAGCGTGACCGGAATCATCCTTCGGTTTTCTTGTGGAGCGTGGGAAATGAAGTAGGCGAGCAATACACGGGCGAAGCCGGCGCGAAGGTGGCGCGGGAAATGATCGCCATTGCGCACGACGAAGACCCGACGCGTCCCGCCACGGCTTCCATGAATTTCGCCAAACCGGATTCGCCTTTCGCCGCAGCGGTTGACGTGATCGCGCTGAATTATCAGGGCGAAGGAATTCGCGACACGCCGGAATACGCCAACTTCGCGGGTATCAAAACCCCGCCGCAATATCCGGCATTTCACGAGAAGTTTCCTGATCGAATGATCGTCAGCACCGAGAGCGCCGCTGCGTTGAGCAGTCGCGGAGTTTACCTTTTTCCGGTCGCAAGCGGCATCAGCAATCCCGTTCGCAATGGCGAGGGCGGCGATTCCAAAGCTCATCAGGTGAGCGGCTACGAACTTTACGCAGCAGATTTCGGTTCTTCGCCGGACAAGGTTTTTGCGGCGCAGGACAAAAATCCATTTGTCGCGGGAGAATTTGTCTGGAGCGGCTGGGATTATCTTGGCGAACCGACGCCGTATTATTCTTCGCGCAGTTCGTATTTCGGCATCATAGATCTGGCGGGATTCAAGAAGGATCGCTTTTATCTTTATCAATCCCGCTGGCGCCCGGATTTGCCGATGGCGCATATTCTGCCGCATTGGACCTGGCCGGAGCGCATTGGGAAAATCACGCCGGTTCAAGTGTTTACCTCGGGCGATGAGGGTGAATTATTCCTGAACGGCAAATCGCTTGGCCGGAAAAAGAAAGGCGAATACGAATATCGTTTGCGCTGGGATGATGTCGCGTATGAACCGGGCACGCTCAAAGTTGTTACTTACAAAGATGGAAAAAAGTGGGCAACGGCGGAAATGAAAACTGCCGGCGCGCCCGCGAAACTAGAACTGAAACCTGACCGGAAAATCATTCATGCGGATGGAAAGGATTTGTCTTTTATCACCTTGACGATTATCGATAAAAATGGAATCACAGCTCCACGAGCGAATAACCGAATTCATTTTGACCTTGAAGGTCCGGGCGAAATCGTGGCGACAGACAACGGTGACCCGACGGATTTTGAATCGTTTCAATCGCACGACCGCAAAGCATTCAACGGTCTTTGCCTGCTGATCATTCGCGCGAAAGCCGGGCAATCGGGAAAAATAAAAATTACGGCGACAGCAGATGGTATGATGATGGGAAGGGCGTTTATCAAAACCACTGTGAAAAAAGATTAAGCTTTATATTTCCACGTTGTTGATTTTCGTGTGGGCAGCCGACAGGGCTTGTCGTAAATATCTTTGACTAAAGCCGCGTTGATTTAAAGGTAGGCGCTGTTGTCAAAGGCAAATTTCAATAAACTGTGGGTTCCGTGTAACTTTAACTTGTCGCAGATATGCTGCCGATGGTTGTTCACGGTTCTGACACTCAAGTTGAGGCGGGCGGCGATTTCTTTGCTGGTGTAATCCTCCCCCACGAGCTTCAGAATGCGTCGTTCTGCCGGTGTCAGCGACTCGATCTGCGGTTTGTTCAAAAGTAATTCTCGCACACGATCGCTCCGGCGTTGTCCGACTTCCAGCATCATGGTACTTACAAAAGTTTCGCCACGATTTACCTTGTCAAGCGCGGCCAGGATATCGTTTGCGGCGTTTTCCTTCAAAACGTACGCCTTCGCCCCCAAATCCATTGCGGCGTTGAACATGTCCTCCTCATTATACATCGTCAGAATTACCACCTTAACCGGAAACGGCATCTGCCGAACCGCTCGAATCGTTTCCAGTCCGTTGAGGTGGGGCATGTCAATGTCAAGAATGGCGATTTGAGGTTTCAAGCAGGAAATTAACTGAAGTGCTTCTTCTCCGTCGGACGCTTCGCCAACAATCTTAAAAAATGGATTGCGTGCGATGACATCGCGTAACCCATGACGGAGAAGCGGATGGTCATCCGCAATCAACACTGTGACTTCCGGTTTCATAGTCACTGAATAGTGAATGGAATTTCGACGCTCAAACTGGTGCCTTCACCGGGTTTCGAATCAATCGCCAGGGTTCCCTTAAGGATACGCACCCGTTCAGCGATGCCGCTGAGTCCATATCCAAGGTCGTGTGGTTGAAGAACTTGTTTTTCCGGATCAAAACCCTGGCCATTATCCCGGATTGAAAGAGAAACAAGCGTTGCGTGTTTCTTGATGACTACAGTTGCTTCCGTGGCTGCAGAATGTTTGACTATATTGGTGATAGCTTCTTGCACGATTCGATAAACATGGATTTCAGAATCTTTATCAAACAGATTGTCAATATTCTCAATACGACTGGCAAATGAAATCGAGTTGTTCTTGGAAGCGCGGTCAACCGAGGCGCGAATCGCCTGGGTCAGGCCTAGTCGGTCCAGTTGATAGGGTCGCAAACCATGAGTGATCCGGCGGACTTCATCAATCGCTTGAGATGTGGTGCCAGAAATCTCGTCCAAACGGTGTTGCAAACTAACTTCTTCCGATGGGTTTTGCATTGCCAGTATGGCATGGTTTTTAATTACCAACAAGGTTTGTCCCAGACTGTCGTGCAGGTTAATGGCAATTCGGCGTCGTTCATCTTCCAACCGTTCCAAAACTTGCCGCGAGAATGCAAGCTGGGAAGCGCGCTGTCGTTCCAGCCGGCGGTGCAACAGGTGAACCCATAACAATGTTACCATTAGTATCGTGAGGAGTGCCCCGACCAGTGTCGCGGTTCTTTTCCAGGTCCACCAGGGCGGGCCATTGAGTATTTTCACATCTTTCTGACTGCGCAAAAGTACGTTAAGCGAAGCCATGAATTGCGGCGCGCTCGGAGATTTCTTATCAGGTGATAGCAATGTAGCCGGCTCGTTGACATAAATTCCTGTGATTTGAAGGCGACTGCCCGGAACTATATCTGGCAATTTGCCCCGATTCGTCGCGAGGGTCGCCACAAACACGCGCTGTTGCTCCTGAAGTTCCAGCACTTGATTTTCTCCGCTCGTCTTACAATTCAACATCGTGGCGCTGGTGCGAATCAAAGTGCCTTCATGCTTTGAAGGCGATGTCTCACTTAAATCCAAATTTTTGGGATTGACATGCTCAACTGACCTGGATGGACGTACTAGCGGATCGGTGAGTATGTGAGTGAAACCATTGATGACAGGGAATGCAATCACTTCAACATTTTCCCCAGTTTTTACTGCCGGTTCATGGGGCGTTCGCACCCGAATTCCGCCTGAATCGTCCTGAATAAAAAATGATCGGGCGTCTTGATAGGTAACTTCGCCAACTACCCGCACGCGTTGTGACCAGGAAGATTCCTCGCCTTCGGAAAGAATATTGGCGATTAAGCGCCTTGGCACGCCGAAGGGATTTTTTGGCGCTTTCACTTTGATATCAAGAAAATTGCGGGACGGAATAAGCAGTAACGGCTGGTCCAGCAGGGTTGTCATTAGTACGCCACGCGCGCA
>DASSNZ010000065.1:0-7096 GCA_035701135.1 Verrucomicrobiia bacterium | reverse complement strand
CGTTGAAATGACAAAACCACTTTTCGCGCGATGTGCGCGGTCATTGGCGAGCCGCCGCGCTGCACTTCGCGAATTGCATCCAGCAATTTGTCCTGCGAAGTTTGCTTGAGCATGTAACCGGTCGCGCCGGCAGCGAGTGCGTTGAAAATATTTTCCGTGTCCTCGTAAACCGTCAGCATCATCACCTGCAACGCGGGCATCAATTGTTTCAATTGCCGCACGCATTCCACGCCGTTCATGCCGGGAAGATTGATGTCCATCAAAACAACCTGCGGAGAATCTTTCGGAATGCCTTTGAGCGCGTCCTCCGCGTTCGCATACTGGCTGATGCAACTGAAGCCTTCCGCGCGATTCAACACTTTCGCGAGCGTGCCGCGAAATTTCTCGTTATCTTCCACGATGGAAACAGTAATCGGCATTTGAATCAGCGCTGTTTGACCGGCGCGCTCAATCGAACAATCGAGCCGCGTTCCGCGCCGGGTTCAATGGAAAACGCGCCGTGAATATCTTCCAATCGCTTGCGCATATTCCGCAAGCCATTTCTGCCGGTTTTCCCGGTCATCCCGCCGGGGCCGCGTCCGTCGTCCTCGATTTCCAAAGTGAACCGGTCCGGTTCCAATTTCAGCCGCAACCACGCTTCGGAAGCCTGCGCGTGTTTGACGACATTGTTGATCGCTTCTTTCGCGGCGAGAAAAACATTGTGCCGGACATCGGGTGGAAGTTCCACTTTCTGCAAATCGGCGGGAATATCCAGGCGATAACGCAAACCCGCGAGTTCAAAATATTCCTGGGCGTACTTGCAGATGTAAGTGACCAATCCGTCGAGCGTGTCGTTCGACGGATTCACGGCCCAGACGATTTCGTCGAGCGCCTTGGCGGTTTCCTTCGCCGTTTGCGTAATTTGTTTTGCGTGTTCCTCGACTTCTTCGGGAATATTTTTATCGCCCTCGGCCAATTCTCCGAGCAAGGCCACCTGCATGAGATTCGCGCCAAGTTGATCGTGCAGGTCCCGGGCAATTCGCGCGCGTTCCCGCTCCAATTCCTCCTGCTGTTTTAGAATCGCAAGCTGCCGCTGCAGTTTTTGCGTCGAAAAATAATGAACGGTTCCCACGACAATGCCTAACAACCCAAGCGACGCGATTGCGAGAAACCACGCTGTTTTCCAGAACGGCGGCTGGACGATAATCGTCAGCGCGCTGGCGTTCGGATTCCATTCGCCATCCTCGTTGCATGCCGTGACTTCAAAATGATATTCGCCCGCCGGCAATTTCGGAAAACGCGCCTCGCGCGCCTCGCCGACTTCGCTCCATTTTTCATCGCTGTCCAGCCGGTAACGAAATTTCGATTGCCGCGCCGCTCCGAGATTCAGGCTGGTGTAATGAATTTCCAAATGCTCTTTCCGCGCGGGAATTGTGACGGTCTGAACCGGCGTGATGCGCAGGCGATTTGTGTTTTGCAGTTTCCCGTCCACGAGAACGGATTCAATCCTGACCGGCGGCTGATACGGGTTCGGTTTCAGATTCGCGGGATTCACATTCACCAGTCCGCGCGTTGTTGGAAACCACAGCGCGCCGTCGCCGGTGCGGCACGCGGCCGGTTGCGAACCTTGCGTGCATTCGCGCGTGGGCAATCCGTCCGCCTCCACATACGCGCGGCAGGCAATGGAATCCGCAAGGCCGTTCGCGAAATCCGTCAGTGATTTTTTCGGCACGCGCATCAATCCGGCGTTCGAGCCAAGCCACAAATTTTTTTCTTCGTCCTCGATCAAATAGCCAATGCTGTTTCCGCTGAGACCCTGGCGCATCGTGTAATGCGTCCATTTTTTTCCGTCGAAACGAATCAAACCGCTTCCGCGCGTTCCAATCCACAACACGCCTTCGCCGTCCGCGTAAACGCACGAAAGATCTTCGTTCGGCAAACCGTCTTTTTTTCGGAATGAATCTACTTTTCCATTTTTCAAACTCGCCAATCCGGCGCCCGTCGCAATCCAGAGCGTTGAGTTTGTATCCTCCGCGATTCCACGAATTTCGTCGCCTGGCAACCCGTCCCGCGTCGTCAGCGCGGTCCAATGATTTCCGTCGCGCCGCGCCAGACCGCCTTGCGTCCCTATCCAAAACGCGCCCGAGCGATCCTGAAAAATACAGGAAATATTTTGATTCAACACGCCTGCTTCGGTCGCTTCCTGAAATGCGCCATTTTTGAATTCAAATAAGCGCGAGCCGAACGGAGATTCCATTCCCGCCCAGACCGTTCCGGCGCGATCCATGAAAACGGATTTCACATACGCGTTCTCGGCGATTTTTGGATCGGAATTTCTTACCAGGCTGAACGAATGCGCGGTTCCGTTTTCCCAATGATCCACGCGATTTCCGTTGTAGCCGATCCACAATCCGCCGCGCCCGTCCGGACAGGCCGATTGCACAACCCAGCCTTGCGAGGCGGCGAGAACGCCGAATTTTTTTCGCTTCACGCGATCCAATCCGCCGCCGTTTGTGCCAATCCATAAATCGCCTTCGCGATCCACAACCATTGAGAGAACGGATTTATGCGATAACTCATCGGAAAGCCGCGTAAAATTCCCATTCGCGTCAAACCAATAAACTCCCTCGCCGTAGGTGCCGACAATCAGGTTTCCGTCGCCGTCTTCGCACGCGGCGGTTACCAGAACGTTTGAACTCCACGGATACGATGCCAGAACGCGTTCGCGTCGCGCGCCGTTCCATTTTTCGATTTTTCCATCGGCCAGCCGCCAGTATCCGCCCGATTCGCTCGCGAGCAGATAATCCAAGCGCCGCTCGATTGGAATGGATTGTTGAACAATGAACGCCGCGGCGGAACCCGGCGCGTTTTGAATGGCAAACAATCCATGATCGGTGCCCAGCCAAATTGTTCCGGATTTTTCCGCGAGAATTTTTTTGCAGCCGGCCGGAGCGACGTTCATTTTCCCGTTTTGATAACGTCCAAGCAAACCGTTTCCCGTCAGCAGCCAGACCGTGCCGCCGGAATCTTCGCACGAGGAAACCAATTGCCCGCCCGGCGTTCCGCGTCCGAGATCGAAATTGTGAATTTCGCCGTCCTTGCCGATCATCATCACGCCGGCCGTTTCGGTGCCGATCCAGAGATTGCTTTCGCTGTCTTCAAAAAGGTGAACAATGCGGCTGCTGCTCAGCGCCGGAGTATTTCCTTCATCGAAAAGCGTGGCTTTGAAACCATCGAATCGCACCAGACCGTAAAGCGTGCCGAGCCACAAATAACCTTCGCGGGTTTGAATGACGGAAATGACGGAACTTCCCGGCAATTGATCCTCAATTCCCCAGACATCCACGATGAACGGAGAATTGGCCGGAGCAATGGTTCTGGAAGCGCGGGCGACGCCGGAAAAAAAGCCGCACGAAATCAGCCATGCGACGGCGACAGCCCAACAGGTCTTCGACATTCCCGAATTGTCGAAAAGAATTTTCGGTCAGTAAAGAAACATTCGGTGGAAGAACCGTGGACGGCCTGTTTTTGGCCGGCTCAGATTCGCGGGTCAAAGCGCGTGAACGTCCGAAGTTCCAGGACTAAAAGTTTTTTATCAAACGATTTTTTAGGATCGGCAATATTGATTACTGCCCACGCTGAATTTGTTTCCCTTCCTGATCATAACCCGCGGTCTTTGGCATTTCCCGCCAAAGTCCAAGCGGATTTTGGAACGCTGATGACGGCGGTTTGCAGCGTCACCGGCCCGAGCAATCCGGACGGCAGCAACGGCGAATTTTTTGAATAATGATGCCACGTTGTAAAAGTAAATCGCCCCGTCGGACTCGGTTTGCCGTCCAACAACCATTGCGGCCACTGCTTGAGCCGGTCGCGGTTCCATTCGCAATCCGGCGGCAATTGTTCATCACCAATCAGCCGATTGCGCCAGAGATTGGTTACTTTGATCACGAGCCTGTTTGTTCCCGCTTTTGCGGCGGACGTGATGTTCACCCGAAACGGCGGTTTCCACAAAATGCCCAGGTCCTTTCCATTCAACGAAACTTCCGCGAAATTTTTAACCATTCCCAAATCCAGCCAAAGCTCCTTGCCCGGCTGCAAACTATCGGCGGAGATTTCAATCTCTTTTTGATAAGTCGCCGTGCCGGAAAAATATCGCACGCCATCATTGGTGGAATCCGTCCATGAAATTAAATCATTCAGGGCAATCGAAGGTGGCGCTCCCCAATTCGGCGGAAAATTCAATGTCCACGGACCGGCAATTTCCTCGACGGGCGGCACATTGGTAATGTTGACGTTCTCTGACGTTCCGTTTGAACGACTCAATTTGATCAAACCATTGCCCCAGGATTTGACCTGCGGCGATCCATTATCCGTGAATTTCACTTCCCATATCGGCGGATGTCCTGTTCCCGGCGAAGACGAAGGAATTGGTTCGCCGGCGGCGGTCAATTCGCTGTGCGCGTTCACCAGATGATCGGTTCCGGTTGCGTGGCGAAACACGACAAACACGGAACCAACAGGATCAAAATTCAACCGGACCTCAGTGCGTCCGTCTTTTTCGCTCCAAATGGGAGCGGGCTCCATTACGCCGGTATCGGGATGCCACAGTTCCGGAATTTTTCCATTTACTCGAAAGAGACATCGCGCGGAACCAAAATGGTCCTTCTGATTGGAAACAAAATAAATATCCGCATCACCCGCGCGACGGTGCGCGTATTTCAAATCCACGCCGTCCGCGGAATCAGTCACTTCAAAATCAGGCGAGAGATTTTGATCTTTCAAAATGGTCTCCAGCGATTCGCCCCAAACGATGCGGCCTTTGCCGAAACGATTTTCCAAAACCGATTTGCCATCGCACGATCCCCAAAGTTCACCGGCCAATTGCTTCACTTTCGCATCGCATTCAGGATAACCCGACAAACTCGGAGAATGTTTCGGACGCGGACCAATCACCGTCGCGCCGTCACGCGCCAGATTGAAAATACAATCCAACATCCGCGGCGTCATGTTGGGATCATCGGTCGGCAAAACCAACGCGGCGTAACTCGCCCCGCTGGCCAGCGTAATCCGTCCATTCCTGACCGTGGCGCCATGCAACAGGACATCGGCATTGACCGCGTCGAAATCGTAACCGTCCGGCATCGCCGGATCTTGATCGCTCATTTCCTTCGGCGCGCCCTCGCCTGTGAAATACGCCACGTCCTGCACCGCCCGGCCTTGTTGCAACATAAATTGGCACCGTGTGATGTAATCAATCCACGCTTTGCCCTGACGCCACCAGGTTTCCGTCCGTTCGAAATGAATTCCCCACGGTCCCATCGTCATTCCCGGCCAGCGATTCGTCCACGGCTGCATGGCGTAACGATGAAAAGTATATTGGTTCAAGCCCTGGCAGAACATCAAATCTCCCAGCGCTTTGAGCGAATAGGGATCGTTTTGCCAACGTCCGGAGTTCGACGATGCCGTAAAAGATTCCGCGCCGGCAATGCGTTTGCCGTAGATGTGCGCAAGTGAAGCGACCAGTTTCACGGACGGATGCCCCTTGCTGCCGGTCCAAAACTCGCCCATCACCACATCGGCGGACGAACCGGATTGCAACGATTCAAACGGACCGGAATAAGGCTCGATCGCGCTCATCAAACCGTGTTGATGACAGAGTTCGGTAAAATGCCCGAAATAATTATCGGCGAACAAATCCGCGACTGTGCGACGCATATCCCAAAGAAAGCGTTCCGTCACTTCGGAACTGTCCACTACACGATGAGTGAAGGTTGGCAAAAATTTTAATGGATCGTAACCGCGCCGTTTTTCAAATTCGCGGCGAAAGTCAGCCGTCCAATCCTGATTGCCGACTTCGTAACTATCAATAAGCGAACAGTTCAGCGTCTTGCCCGCCAGCGGACCGACGTCGTCGAGCACTTTCTGCATGAAGCCATTCCAATGCACATCCAGCGCGGATTTGCTGAGCTTGTCGCATTCCAGGCCTTCGCCTTCTTTGGGCGCGGGATGATTTTTGACGCCGATCGGAGTGTAGCCCAATCGAAGAATCGTCCAATTTCCCGGCGGCACGGACCATTTGAGCCGGCCGTTCGCGGAAAGTTTGTCGGTCAGATCAACGACATCCTTTTCTGCAACGAGCTGGCCGGCAGTCGAATTTGTAATGGACGACGGACGGACAAAGGTGTGGCTCGCCGAATTGTTTTCCAGCAATCGAGCCACGGCAAGCTGATGAACATCGGTCGGAAAAATAAGCCGGTCGCCTTCTTTGATGGTTAACTCCTCAGGCTTTCCGGCGAGGACAAATTTCAACTGCAACTGTTTATGTTGGCCGAAAGCGGGATCGCCGCCCATTTTCTGGTTGTTGATGACGACCGATTTTTCTCCGCGTTGAATTCTGGCCACGAGATTTGAAGTTACATCCGCGGACCCGCCGCCATTTTTACTTCCGTAAATGGCGCTTTGAATCTGCAGTCCGTTCGATACGTCCGCTGTTGAAGTTGTCTGCGGCATCGGTGTCTGAAACGCCAGCACGCCAATGTCACGATAATATCGCAGTTCAATGGGCGGTTGAGGCAAAACGGCGTCGAAAGAAACCGGGCCCTGGACATTCGTTTCGGCGGAGGTCAACCGCTGCATGGCATTGGTCACTGTGTTCCACCGCCCGCCGCTGCTGGACCATCCGGCGCAATTTTCCACGGACAATTTCAACCCCAGCCGATTCGCTTCCTGAACGGCAAATTTGAAATCGTCCCGCCATTCCGGGCTCATGAATTTCACCGGCCCCGGCGGAACGTCGCAATCCACATTGACAATGGTCGCGCCGCCGAGACCGATTTCTTTCATCGCTTCCAAATCGGCGGTGATGCCTGTCTTTGTGATGTTGCCGTTCATCCAATGCCACCATGTGTGTGGTTTGGCTGAATCGGGCGGATGAACAAACTGGCTGGAGAGGTCCCCGGCCCGCAGTGGAACGCTCGACAACGACAACAACAAAACAATCAGTGATTTCAGATTCATTCGTGTTGAACAGTCTAGTTAAAGCTTGCGTGATCGGCCAGTTGAAAACCGGAAAGATGTTAATGCGCTTCCGTAATTTTTCTTAATGCCGATTTGAAGG
>DASSNZ010000064.1:0-9054 GCA_035701135.1 Verrucomicrobiia bacterium | reverse complement strand
GGGTAACACGTCTTCTTTGATCTCTCGACTCATGTTCATTGTCACCGGCTTTTTCCGGTGTCTTTTTCCCATGAGTCAACGACCTCTTTCGACCCCTCAGCCAAAAACCTCCCCGGTGTCTTTTAATTTGATGCAACGCGCTGCTTCGAATCACATCGGCTTTTAGACGTGAACGATTATTGGTATAATCGAAAACGCAACCAAGGCCGCAAAGGCAAAATATGCCGCACGTCATTTTGACCGCAAATCCTCCGACTCCGAAAAAAGTCGAAATAAAATTGCGCCGCCGGTTCTTTTTGCTAGGGTTCAGTCGCGGGCTGCTATGAAATTTTTCACATCCATTCTGGTGGCCGGATTGTTTTTCAGCACGGCGGCATTGCGCGCCGCTTCTCCAAACGTCGGTCTGATTGAAATTGACGGCGCCATCGGCCCGGCGACGGCAACTTACATTTCGCGCGGCATTGATGTTGCCGCGAAACAAAACGATGCGTGTCTGATTGTTCAACTCGACACGCCGGGCGGCCTGCTCGATTCCACAAAGGAAATTGTCGAAAAATTCTACGCGTCGCCCGTGCCGGTGGTCGTCTATGTCGCGCCGTCCGGAGCGAATGCGGGCAGCGCGGGAACGTTCATTACGATGGCGGCGGACATTGCGGCCATGGCGCCGCACACGAGTATTGGCGCGGCGCATCCGGTTTCAATGGGACCAACCGGTTCGAGCGAACAGCCCGATGGCGTGATGAAACAAAAACTCGAAAATTTCGCGAGCAGTTACATCGAAGCGATTGCGGAGAAACGCGGACGCAACGCCGAGTGGGCGAAATCCGCCGTTCGCGAAAGCGCGTCCATCACGGCGGAAAAAGCGCTCTCGTTGAACGTCGTGGATTTAATTGCGGATAGCGTGCCGGATTTGCTGGAAAAACTGGATGGCCGCGAGGCGCACGGCCGGAAATTGAAAACCGCGGGCGCGACGATTATAAAAATTCCGATGGCCGTGCGCGAAAAAGTTTTTCAGGCATTGTGGCGGCCCGAAGTCATGTTTCTGCTGATGCTGGTCGCGATGTACGGCATCATTGGCGAGATCACAAATCCCGGCGCGATTCTGCCGGGAATCGCGGGAGCGATCGCGCTGATTTTATTTCTCTATATGTCCACGATTCTGCCGATCAGCGCGGCGGGAATCGCATTGATTGTTTTGGCGATCATTCTGTTTGTCGTTGATGTTTACTCGCCGACGCACGGCGTGCTGACGGCGGGCGGCGTCGTCGCATTTTTTCTGGGCGCGCTCATGTTGTTTCAGCATTCTGATCCGGCATTTCAACTCTCGCTTTGGTATGTGATTATCGCGACGGTGGTGACCGCGCTGTTTTTTATCTTCGTTGCCGGAGCCGGAGTGCGCGCGCAATTCCTGCCGGTTCGCGCCGGAAAAGAAACCATGATTGGCAAAGTCGTCCCGGCGCTCGAACGCATCAGTTCAAACGGCGGAAAAGTTTTCATCGAAGGGGAAATCTGGAATGCGGTCAGTGATGAAATTATCGAGAAAGATCAGCCCGCCGAAGTCGTGGCCGTGGAAGGGCTGACATTGAAAGTAAAACCTAAACGTCAGGAATTTTTATGAACGATACCATCATCAACGCCATTATGAAACTTGGCTCCAGCATTGTTGTCATCATCATTATCGCGGCGTTCATTTTGCCGCAGGCGCTGCGCATTTTGCGGGAGTACGAGCGCGGAGTGATTTTCCGCCTGGGCAAACTGGTTGGCGCGAAAGGACCGGGATTGATTTTCCTGATTCCGCTTGTGGACCGCATGGTCAAGATTGATTTGCGCGTTGTGACCATTGACGTGCCAAAGCAGGAAATCATGACCAAAGACAACGTTCCCGCCACCGTGGACGCGGTGATTTATTTTCGCGTCGTGGACCCGAACGCGGCGGTGGTGAAGGTGGAAAATTATTGGAAGGCGACCTCGCTGATCGCGCAGACAACGTTGCGCAGCGTGCTCGGACAGTCCGCGTTGGATGAATTGCTTTCCCAGCGCGACATTATCAATCGTAAATTGCAGGAGATCATAGACCAGCAAACCGAACCGTGGGGAATCAAAGTCACGTCCGTTGAAACCAAGGAAGTGTCGCTGCCGGACAGCATGAAACGCGCGATGGCAAAGGAGGCCGAAGCGGAACGCGAGCGTCGCGCAAAAGTGGTCAACGCCGAGGGCGAATTTCAAGCGGCGGAAAAAATGGTCCAGGCCGCCGCGCTGATCAGCAGGGAGCCTATCGCGCTGCAATTGCGCTATCTCCAGACGATGCGCGAGATGTCGAACGAACGAAATACGACGACGTTTCTGCCGCTGCCGATTGATTTGTTCAGTTCGTTTTTGAGGAAATGACGCGGATGAAAGCGGAAATTCGAACTCCGAAATCCGAAGCAATTCCGAAATAACAAATTCCTGGTTCCGTTGGATAACTTCGGGTGGAGGCGCGAATTGCAAGGCGGGTTGCGCCGTAAAAACTTCGGGGTTTCGCGCCTGTTTTTGTTTTCAGAATTCAGATTTCGGATCTGGAACATTTTACTTGCGCGTTTTTCCCCGGGCGAAATTACCGCATTCACCCCGTTTGTGTCGCGCGCGGAGCGGGCAGACCGTTTCTCATGCGATACGAAGATTTTGTGGGTCAGGTTCAGCATCGGGCGCAGCTTGCTTCGACCGGCGAGGCGGTCGGCGCGATTCGCGCGACGCTTGAGACGCTCGCGGAACGGTTGACGTTTGAGGAGGCGCGGGACCTCGCGGCGCAATTGCCGAAGGAGATTGGCATTCACCTGGCCATCATGCCCGAACTGCACGCGCAACGTTTTTCGCTCGATGAATTTTATCAGTTGGTCGCGACGCGCGAACCGGCGGATCCGCTGGATGCGATTCATCATGCCCGGGCGGTTTTGGAAGTGTTAGGCGAGGCGGTGTCGGCGGGGGAGATTCAGGACATTTGTTCGCAGTTGCCGCTGGAATTTCGCGAGCTGATCGAGGCGGGAAAATTGAAACACGATTGAAAGGAGAAATTTATGCCGGTCGTCAAAGTCATCGAAGTGCTCTCGCAATCTCCCAAAAGCTGGGAGGACGCGGCGCAGGAGGGATTGAACGAGGTGGGCAAAACCGTTCAGGGCATCCAATCCATTTACGTGAAAGACATGCAGGCGCAGGTGGAGAATGGCAAAATCACGCAATACAGATTGAACGCGAAAATCTCGTTTGTCGTGAAAAGTGACCGTGAGAAATAAGGAAATCCAAACCCATACAAATTTTTAAAATGAGATCAATCAAGGACATGTTGTTTATGGAAAAAAAGCTGAAGGGAAAAAGAGTGGCGATTCTGGTCGCCGACGGTTTTGAACAGGTGGAATTGACCGGTCCGAAGGAAGCGCTGGAGGATTCGGGCGCGGAAACGTTTATTGTTTCGCCTGCGGAGAAAAAAGTGCGCGCGTGGGACGAGGACGATTGGGGCGGGAAATTCACGGTGGACGTTCCGTTGCCGGAAGCCAGTTCGCGGAATTTCGACGCGCTGCTGCTTCCCGGCGGCGTGATGAATCCGGATAAACTGCGCCTGCAACCGAAGGCCATCGAATTTATCCGCGAATTTTTCAACGCGGGAAAACCCGTGGGCGCGATCTGTCACGGGCCGTGGACGCTGATCAACGCCGGCGTCGCGAAAGGACGCCGCATGACATCGTATCCATCCATCAAGCAGGATCTGATCAACGCGGGCGCGGATTGGGTGGATGAAGTTGTCGTCGTGGACAACGGACTGGTGACGAGCCGCAAGCCCTCGGACATTCCCGATTTCAATCGCAAGTTGATTGAGGAATTTTGCGAAGGCGTTCATGCCGGACAGCGGATGCATCAGACCGCGATAACCGAATAGCGGAATAGAATTTCAATTGGATTTCGGAAGAATGGGACACGCGGTTGAGGAAGTGGCGCGTGCATTTGATGGGACAGGGCAAATGCACGCGCCGCTGGCTCTGATAAAAACGTGGAGATTATGAACACCGGTGATTTTTGGAAACGGCTTGCGCTCGGCGCGTTGGCCGGTCTTGCGGGAACAATGGCCATTCAGGCGGTCCGCAGCGCGAATAAAAAATGGATGCCGGAATCCCAGGCGCCGATCAACGAGGAGCCGGGAAAATTCATGGTTCATCAGGCCGAAAAAATTCTTCCCGACCGCGCGAAAGAATGCGTTTCGGAAAAAACGGAAAAGGCCGCCGCAAAATTGCTTTCGCTGGGTTACGGAATCACTTTTGGAATGTTGTATGCGATGGCGCGTCCAAAAACAAAACGCGCGATTCGCGAAGGCGCGCTGCTTGGCGTGGCAACGTGGGCCGTCGGCTATCTGGGTTGGCTGCCCGTCGCGCGGCTCATGCCACCGGTTTGGAAACAGAAACCGAAGCAGGTCGCGTTGCCGGTCGCGGAGCACGCGGTTTTCGGCGTGGCGACCGTCGCGGGCTATCGCTGGCTGAAAAAACGCGCGCACATTTGATTCGCCGGAGCTACATGAAATCCAAACTCATCAACGAAAATCCGAAAACGTTTGCCATTATTTTCGATTCCGGCGGCGAAGTTGTCGAAGGTTTGAAACAATTCGCGCGCGAAAATCGTCTTTCCGCGAGTCATTTCACCGCGATTGGCGCGTTCAATCAGGTGATGCTTGGCTTCTACAGTTTTGAAAAACGGGACTACAAAAAAATTCCAATTGTCGAACAGGTCGAAGTGCTGTCGCTCGTCGGTGATGTCGCGCTGAAGGATGGCGTGCCGAAAGTTCACGCGCATGTGGTGCTTGGAAAATCCGACGGCACGGCTCATGGCGGGCATCTGCTCGAAGCGCGCGTGCGTCCGACTCTGGAAGTGATTTTGATTGAGTCTCCGAAACATCTGCATCGCGAAACCGATCCTGAAACCGGCCTGACGCTGATTCGCATCTGAAAAATTATTTCGCGGCGCGGGCAACGCGAACCCGCGGCTGATAAACAATTCGCACGAGCAAATCGCCCCGGCCGCCGCGCGGTTTCGGCAATCCCTCGCCGGAAATGCGAATGATTTCTCCGCGCGCGACGCCTTTGGGAATTCTCACGCGAAGCCGCGCGCCGTTTGCGCCGGAAATTATTTCCTCGCCGCCTTCAATGGCGCGTCGAAAAGGAATTCGCAAATCGCATCGCAAATCCGAGCCGCGAACTTTAAATCGAAAGTTCGGCGCGGCGCGCAATCGAACCAGAACAAATCCGCCGGCCGGCGATGCGCTCCGCTCCAAACGCATTCGCGTTCCCGGCGCGCTCGCCGGCGGAATGGCAAGCGTATAAATTTCGGTTCCGCCGGGATTCCCCGGATCGTTCACGCGCACTTCCAATGTTGCGCCGCGCAAGAATTCCTCGATTCGCAAATGGACATCCTGCGAAATATTGGATTTGGGATGAGGCGTCCGAGTGGATTTCCTTTTGCGTCGCGAATTGTCGTAATCCCGGCGGCGTTCAGGATCGCTGAGAATTTCATATGCGGCGTTGATGGCCTGCGTTCGCGCGATGGCATCGGGCGAGTCCGGATTCACATCGGGATGATGTTGCCGGGCGAGCAGGCGATAAGCGGCGCGAATCTGCGCATCGGTGCAGCGCGTGTCGAGTCCGAGCGCGGCGTAATGGTCTGGTTCGGTTAATTGCAAGCGGGCGCATATTAGCGGGCGGGATTTTGAAATTCCAGTTTCAGAAATCGCCGGACGCGATTGCGAAATTTCTTTCGCATTTCGTCCGGGCATATTTTCGCGGGAAAAATTGGCGGGCAATAAATCGCACAATGCGTTTGACTTGAACACGTGCATGGTGATAATCGCTTTGCGAAGCAACTATGCCTAAACTTGTTATCCTCAACGCGAGCCTGGCCGGACGTTCGCAAGAATTGGCAGTGGACAAAACCACTATCGGACGTGTCGAGGATAATACATTCCCGATTGCCGACCCTTCCGTTTCCAGTCATCATTGTGAAGTGCTGCTGCGCGGCAACGATGTCGTTGTCAAAGATCTCAATTCCACCAACGGCACATTCATCAACGGCGATCAGATTTCCGAAGCGGTCTTGAAACCCGGCCAGACGCTTCGTTTGGGACAGATTGAATTGCGGCTGGAAACCGAGGGAATGGCTCCCGCGCCGGCCCCGGCTTCGGCGTCATCCTCCGCCGCGCCCGCGCCTGCTTCCGCCGCTTCGTCGTCCAAAAAAATGGATCACACGATGGTGATGCAGCGCGGCGTCAGCCTGAACGAACTGGAAGGTCCGCGAAGCGGAGGGTTCGACACCACCAGCAAAGCATTTTCCAAAAAGGATAATCAGACCAATCGCTGGTTTTGGATTGGCGGAATCATTGCGGCGGTTTTGATCGCGTTGCTGATGCTTTACGCATTCAGCCAGATCAGGCGTTGAGCGCGCGCGAAAACCTCTTCGCGTTTTTATTCTTTCAACCATCGCGCCACATCGGCTGCGGCGTAGGTGATTAGAATATCCGCTCCCGCGCGGTGCATCGCGAGCAAACTTTCTATCGTCACGGATTTCTCATCAATCCAGCCGTTCGCGGCGGCGGCCTTAATCATCGCGTGCTCGCCGCTTACCGCGTAAGCCGCGGTTGGATAACCGAATTCGGTTTTCACGCGATGCAAAATATCCAGGTACGCCAGCGCGGGTTTCACCATCACAATGTCCGCGCCTTCCTGGATATCGAGCGCGACTTCCCGCAATGCTTCCGCCGCGTTCGCCGCGTCCATTTGATAACTCCGGCGGTCGCCGAATCGCGGCGCGGATTCCGCCGCTTCGCGAAACGGACCGTAAAACGCCGACGCGAACTTCGCGGCGTAAGCCATGATCGGCGTGTCGAGAAAACCCGCGGCGTCGAGTTTCTCGCGAATCGCCCGAACGCGCCCGTCCATCATATCGCTCGGCGCGACAATATCCGCGCCGGCATCGGCGTGGCTCGCGGCGGTTTGCGCGAGCAATTTCAACGTGGGATCGTTCAGAATTTTCGCGCCGGTTCGGGTTTTTTGGACGATGCCGCAATGCCCGTGTTCCATGTATTCGCAAAGGCAGACATCGGTGACGACGAGCAGTTGCGGCAATTCTTTTTTCAGCAATCGAACTGTTTGTTGCACGATGCCGTTGGCCGCGTAGGCGCCGGAGGCTTTCGCGTCTTTTTTTTCCGGAATTCCAAATAGCAAAACCGCCGGAACGCCGGCTTCGAAAGCATTCGTTGCGTCGCGCAACAATTCGTCGGGCGAAAGCTGAAACACTCCGGGCATCGCGGCGATGGGACGACGCAATTTGCGTCCGGCGCGCGCGAACAGCGGGAGAACCAGTTGCGAAACGTTCAATTGCGTTTCGCTGACCAACGCGCGCATCGCCGCCGATTGGCGCAGTCGTCTCGGGCGGCAGGCGGGGAATTGTCCGGAATACAAACTCATGAAGTTATTCTAAATGCCGGATTGGCAGTGCCAAGCGCCAAGTTCGGACGGGCTGGAAATTGATTTGATTTTGCCGAATCGAAAAGCTCCAAAATCCGACGGAAACCGAAATCCAGATGCGGAAACGCTTTTACGGCGCGAGAATTATTTGGGTTTCGAGATTCCGATTTCTTTCGGATTTCGATTTTCGAAACTTCGGATTTACTCCTCGCTTCACCATTTCAATTCCGTCAACCGTCGCGCGACTTCTTCCGCGTTTGCCCGGCTGTTGAACGCGCTGATGCGGAAATAACCTTCGCCTTTCGAACCGAACCCGCTGCCGGGCGTGATGACCACGTTTGCGTCGCCCAGAATTTTATCGAATGCCTGCCAGCTCGTGACGCCTTTGGGCGTTCGCACCCAGATGTAAGGCGCGTTCACGCCGCCGAAAACTTTCAAGCCGGCTTTTCGCGCGCCTTTGCGCAGAATTCCCGCGTTGCCGAGATAATGCCCGATCAACGCGCGCACCTGCGATTTTCCTTCCGGTGAATAAAGCGCTTCCGCGCCGCGTTGCACGATGTAGGAAACGCCGTTGAACTTCGTGCTCATGCGCCGCGACCACAGCGGATGCAGCGGTTTGAATTCGCCGGATTTGGTCTGGGCGTTCAATGATTTTGGAACGACTGTAAACGCGCAGCGCGTTCCGGTGAAACCGCCGTTTTTGGAAAAACTGCGAAACTCAATCGCGCATTCCCGCGCGCCGGGAATTTCGTAAATCGAACGCGGCAAGGCCGGGTCCGTTATATAAGCCTCGTAAGCCGCGTCGAACAAAATAATCGCTTTATTTTCCAGCGCGTATTTCACCCACGCCTCAAGCTGCTCGCGTGTTGCCGCCGCGCCGGTCGGATTGTTAGGCGAACAAAGATAAATCACGTCCACATGTTTCTTCGGCGGCTCGGGAATGAATCCGTTGGAAGGACGGCAGGGAAGATAAACAAGTTTCGCATACGCGCCCGCTTCGTTCGCTTCGCCGGTGTGACCTGCCATGACGTTGGTGTCCACATAAACCGGATAAACCGGATCGCTGATGGCGATTTTATTTTTGTGGCCGAGAATATCGAGAATGTTGCCGCAATCGCATTTCGAGCCGTCGCTGACGAAAATTTCATCGTCCGCCACGTCAACCCCGCGATCCCGGAAATCGTTTTTCGCAATCGCCGAGCGCAGCCATTCATAGCCTTGTTCCGGGCCGTAGCCGTGGAACGTTTCGCGATTCGCCATTTCGTCCACTGCCTTGTGCATCGCGGCGACCACGGCCTGCGGCAGCGGTTCCGTGACATCGCCAATCCCGCATCGAATCAGGCGTTTGGCTGCCTCGGGATTCGCTTCGCAAAACGCTTTCACGCGCCGGCCGATTTCGGGAAAAAGGTAGCCGGCTTTCAGTTTCAAATAATTATCGTTTAAATACGCCATGGGATTTCGGGTCGTTAAAAATTGCGGAGCAATTCGGATGCAAACGGTAAAGGAATGTGGAATTTCGCGCAAGCGCGTGAAAACGGCGCGCGGCAACGGCTTGCATCAACTCACTTGACAG
>DASSNZ010000063.1:0-16690 GCA_035701135.1 Verrucomicrobiia bacterium | reverse complement strand
CGCCCGAAGCGGAAAAAAGCGCTCCGGCGGCGAATCCTCCCGCGTCCGCCGGAGGAATCAAGCCATGGCTGCCGCTCATCGTGACGATTGTGGCGATGCCGATTCTGGCGTTTGCGATGACGAAATTTTTTCTTATTCCGCAAGTGATGCATTCCCTTTCCGCGTCAGGGATGAAAGTCGGCGGAGCAGGGGAAGACGGCGGAAAAAGCGGAAAAACCGGCGCGACGGCGGATAATGCAAAGATCACCGTGCCGATGAATAAAATGCTGGTGAATATTTCCGGCACAATGGGCACGCGCTATCTGATGACGAGCATTACGCTGGTCGGGAAAGATCCGGATTTCAAAAATAAAATCGAGGAGAATAAAGATCAGCTTCTGGACCTTGCGACGGGAACGTTGAGCAGCAAAACGATTTCCGATCTTGAAAAACCTGGAATTCGCAATGTGATCCGCTCGGAATTGATTTCCGTTTTCAACACCGCGCTCGGCGGTCCGTTCGTGCAGGAAATTTACATCACCGAACTGGCGATTCAATAAACGCATGGCACAGGAAACCTCCAGCTTGAAAAATAATCCGGCGGCGGACACGGGCGAACTCAGCTTCGAGGTGCGGGCGTGCAGTTTCAAAAGCGAAAATCTGCTTTCGCCTCTGGCCTTGTCGCGATTGCGCGCGCATCAGGAAAATTTCGCGCGCGCGCTCGCGGCCCGGCTCTCGCTTTTGCTGCGACTGGAAATTTCCATCAAACTCGGAGGCCTTCAGACCATTTCCTACAAATCGTGGATGGAAGACTGGAGCAAACCGTCATGCCTGACGCTCTTCAAAGCCGATCCGCTTCGCGGCGTTTCCGTTCTGGAAATTCCGCCGCGCGTCGCTTCCGCGATTGTGGATCGGCTGATGGGCGGTCCGGGAAAATCCGCCGAGCGTGAAATGAGCGAGGTTGAGCGCGCATTGCTGGAGCAGGCGTCGCAAATTATTCTCGGCGAGTGGTGCCGGCACTGGGCGAAATTCAAGGAACTCAAACCGGTCCTGCTGGGCTACGAAACCAACGGCGAATTCATTCAGATCGCTCCCGACACCAACATGCTCGCGCTTTCGATGGAGATTTCCATGGGCGATTGCGCCGGGCGAATTCAGATGGGTTTTCCGTATTCCGGCGTGGAATCGCTGGTCCGGCAACTCAGCCGCGACACAGAAATGGTTTCCGCTGCGCCCGCTCCGGTTTCGCCCGCGTCGCCGCAGCAATGGAGAGCCTGCTTCGACGAAATTCCCATTCCTTTAACCGCCGAATGGGACGGTCTCGAACTCGCGGCCGGCGAAATTTTAAATTTGAAAGCGGGCGACGTTCTGCGGATTGACGCCCGCTCCGCGCGGCAGGTTCGCGTGCGGCTTGGCGATAAAATCAAATTCAATGCCCGGCTTGGCACGGTGAGCGATCATTGGGCCGTGGAACTGACCGAAACCATCCGCCCCTGAAATTCCATGGACGCGACATCTAAATCTCCCGCCAATCTCGAACTGCTTCTGGATGTGAAAGTGAAAATCACCGTCCAACTCGGCGCGTGCCAGATGCCGATGCGCGAGGTGCTGCAACTCAATCCAGGCTCGGTGGTGAAGCTGGACCAGCCCGCGCAGGCGCCGGTGGATCTCTACGTGAACCAGAAAAGAATCGCGCGCGGAGAAGTCGTGGTCGCGGAGAATTGTTACGGCATCAAAATCACCGAATTGTTCGGCGCCAACTCGTGAACGTGAACAGCGCGCGGAATTGCTTTTCCGGAATACGACGGCTCGCGATGAAAGGCATCGCGGCTTTTGCGTTTTTCGGAGCGAATGCTTTTGCGGAAACTCTCGCGACGCCGACGAACGCGCCGGCGGTTTCTTCAAGCATTCCGGACATGACGAGTTCGACGATTCGCGTTTTCGGCGCGCTGATTTTCGTCGTTGCTCTTTTTCTTGGCGGAGTCTGGCTTTTTCGAAACTGGCAGCGGATTGCCGTGCGCAAAGGCGTTGCGCCGAAGCTGAATATTCTGGAGGTGAAATCGCTCGGCCAGCGGCAGGCGATTTACGTCGTCGGCTATCAGCAACAACGAATGCTGATCGGCTCGTCACCCGCGGGAATTACATTGCTGAGTCATTTGCCCGCGCCGGATGAGAATGAAACCGCCGAGGTTCCGACGACGACCAAAATGAGTTTCGGCGACGCGCTTCAACAGGTTCTCAACCGAAAATCCTGATGAACCCGTTTTGTCTCCAGTCAGAAATTCCCATCGGTTCGGAAACGATGTTCAACCCGCGCCCGTTTTCGGATTTCAAGAATTTCCTTTCGCGGATTTTTCAATTCGTTTTGCGTCTGAAATTTTTTCGCATTCTCACGATTTTCGTTTTTTTATTATCCGGCGTTTCCAATGTTCGCGCGCAGTCGAATGCCGGGATCGTGAATACAAACGCGAATCCGGGTTCATTCAATTTGAACATCGGCCTGGACGGATTGAATCAGCCGACACAGGTGGACGCCGCGATCAAGATTCTCGTTATCATGACGCTGCTGACCCTCGCGCCGTCCATCATTTTGCTGATGACGTGTTTCACGCGGATTGTCATTGTGCTTTCGTTCGTGCGCTCGGCGCTTTCCGTTCAGGGCGCGCCCTCCAATCAAATCATCATCGGGCTTTCGCTGTTCCTGACGTTTTTCATCATGGCGCCGGTCTGGGAAAAAATTAATACCGACGCGCTACAGCCGTATCGCGAAAAGCAAATCACGAGTCAGGTGGCGCTGGACCGCGCGACCGTTCCGTTGCGCACGTTCATGTTGAAACAAACGCGGCCCAAAGACGTGGAGTTGTTCGTCGAACTTTCCAAAATCGGGCCGACGCCCGTGGATCAATTGCCGCTGAAAATCGTCATCCCGAGTTTCATCATCAGCGAATTGCGAACGGCGTTTCAGATGGGATTTTTGATTTTTGTTCCGTTCATTCTCATTGATCTGGTCGTCGCGACGGTGCTGATGAGCATGGGAATGATGATGATGCCGCCGACGGCGATTTCGCTGCCGCTGAAAATTCTGCTGTTCGTATTGATTGACGGATGGAACCTCGTTGTCACGTCCGTGATAAAAAGTTTCGCAAGCTGATGAATCCCGAATTTGCCGCCGAACTCCTGAAAAGCCTGATGCTCCAGGCGGTCACGGTCGCCGCGCCGATTTTGCTGACGGCGATGATTATCGGATTGCTGGTGAGCTTATTTCAATCGGTCACGTCCATTCAGGAACAGACGCTGACATTCGTGCCGAAGGCGCTGGCGATTGTCGCGATTCTCATTTTGATTTTGCCGTGGATGCTTCGGGAACTGATCGAATTTGCAACGGCGGTGATTCAGAAAATTCCGCAGATGATCCAATGAATTGATTCAATGAAAATTTGCAGACATCCGATTGTCGCGAACTTGATGAAAATTATCCGTCAACGAGGGCAGGGCGCTTCACTCTGTGCGCGCCGGCTTCGTATTGCCATGCCGCGGCACGCCCGGGGTGGCGCGTTCTGCCTGAGAATCCAAACACGATGAGTGAATTGACCAATTGGATGATGGTGTTTCTGCGCGTGAGCGCCATGCTCGCGGTATTTCCGGTTTTTTCCGCGCAGAATTTCCCCGTCCAATTGCGCCTGGCGCTCGGCGCGCTCATGGCGGTGATGATCGGTTCCATGCTGCCGCCGATGTCCGGTCACTTCACTGATTTATGGGGACTTGTCGGCGCGATGATGATGGAAGTTGGAATCGGACTGTTGTTGGGTTTTGCGAGCCGGATGATTTTTTTTGCGCTGGAAATGGCCGGCGGAATCATCACGTCGGAAATCGGCTTGTCGCTCGCGCCGATTTTCAATCCGCTGAGCAACAACCAGTCCGTCGCGCCCGCGGCCATTCTTTATTATCTCGCGGCCGTGCTGTGGCTGACGCTTGATATGCATCACTGGATGCTCGCGGCTTTTGAAAAAACCTATGTCTATCTTCCGATAGGCGGCGCGCATCTTTCGGAGGCATTGATGACCGACATCATGGCCCGCACGAGCGAATGTTTTCTCATCACGCTGCAACTCACCGCGCCGATCATCGCTGTGTCATTCATTATCTCTCTCGTATTTTCCGTGCTGGGTCGCGCGGTGCCGCAGATGAATGTATTCGCGGAAAGTTTCGTTGTGCGCACGCTGGTGGGATTGACCGTGTTTGGTTTGACCATGCAATTAATGTCGCAGCACATCGCGAATTATCTGCATCGTTTGCCCGAGGACATTCTCCGCGTCGCGCAATTGATGGGATAACGAAATGACGCAAACGAATTTCAACTCGAAACCGCGTGCTGGGACGCCCGCGCCACTTTTGTTTTCATGAGTGAACAAGTTGGCGAGAAGACAGAGAAAGCAACGCCAAAAAAGCTCGAAGAAGCCCATAAAAAAGGCCAGTTCGCGCGCAGCGCCGAGGTGCAGACAATTTTTGTGCTGATGGCGGCGTTGATGGCGCTGATGTTTTCGGGCCGGGAAATCTGGCGGTTGATGATGTATTCGCAGGTCGCGGTGCTCAGCCATTTGCATGACACGGCGATCAGCGAGAACGCGATGCAGGGTTACGCCATTACCGCCGCGCTCATTTTCGGACGATGCGTCTGGCCGATTCTCGCGGCGACAATGTTGGGCGGTCTGCTTGCCGGCGGAATTCAAACGCGATTTCGCACCGCGCCGGAGGCGTTGGCGGTGACGTGGGAGCGGCTCAATCCGGTGGAAGGTTTCAAGCGCACGTTTTCGATGCGTTCCGCGGTGCCGACCTGTCTGGGCGTCCTGAAACTTTCATTGATCATCGCGCTGACGTACGGCGTGGTGAAAAACGTTTTGCAGGATCCGATTTTTCATTCAGCGGTGGACGTGGCAAGAATTGCCTCCTTCATGGCAGAATCTTCCTTCAAAATCGTCCTTCGCGTCGCGCTGGCGCTGGTCGTGATCGGCGCGATGGATTACGGCTATCAAATCTGGCGCACCGACCGCGACCTGATGATGACAAAAGAGGAAGTGAAAGAGGAATCGAAAAATTCCGAGGGAAATCCGCAAATCAAAGCGCGTCAGC
Source organism: Verrucomicrobiia bacterium (assembly GCA_035701135.1). Lineage (GTDB taxonomy): Bacteria > Verrucomicrobiota > Verrucomicrobiia > Limisphaerales > DASXHY01 > DASXHY01. The sequence goes on along the minus strand of DASSNZ010000063.1, from coordinate 11,581 downwards.
GCCGAAAACGCCAGGCAAACACCAAACGCAAAATGCTCATGGCCGTGCCGTCCGCCGACGTGGTCGTAGTGAATCCCACGCATATCGCGGTCGCGTTGCGTTATGATCGCAAGACGATGAAAGCGCCGAAAATCGTGGCCAAAGGAATCCGGCTCAACGCGCAGCGAATTCGCGACATCGCCAATGAACACAAAGTTCCCGTCATCGAAAACGTTCCGTTGGCGCGGCTGATGTTCAAGTATGGCCGGGTCGGTGGCGAGATTCCTGCTCAGCTTTACGCGGCGGTGGCGGAAGTGCTGGCGTGGGTGTATCGCGTCAACGCGTATCGCTATTATCGCGAACAGAGTCTGTAGGAAAACGAAAAACGAATGGCGCAGGCGAAAGCCAAATCCAATCTGAGCCGTCTTTTCGGCGGCGGCGATTTGCTGCTTATCGGCGGATTGTTCAGCACGGTTTTGCTGATGATTCTGCCGATTCCGCCGTTTCTTCTGGATGGTTTTCTGGCGGTCAGCATCGCGCTTTCGCTGCTGGTTCTGCTTTCGATTCTTTACGTTCGCGAACCGGCGGATTTCACGGGATTTCCAACGTTGCTTCTGTTCATCACGCTGTTCCGGCTTTCGCTGAATATCGCTTCCACGCGGCTGATTTTGCTGGATGGATTTGCCGGGCACATCATCGAGGCGTTCGGAAATTTCGTCGTGCGCGGCAATTACGTCGTCGGCCTGGTGATTTTCCTCATTCTCGTTCTCATCAATTTCATCGTCATCACAAAAGGCGCGGGACGCATCGCGGAAGTTGCGGCGCGATTCACGTTGGATGCGATGCCTGGAAAGCAGATGGCGATTGACGCCGAACTCAATGCCGGAATCATCAATGAAACCGAGGCGCGCAACCGCCGTCGGAAAGTGGAGCAGGAAGCCGATTTTTACGGCGCGATGGACGGAGCGAGCAAATTCGTTCGCGGCGACGCAATCGCGGCGATTCTCATCACGCTCATCAATGTTCTCGGCGGATTCGCCATCGGCATCATGCAACGCGGAATGACCGTGAGCGATTCGCTTCAACGCTTCACGCTGCTTTCCATCGGCGACGGCCTGGTGTCGCAAATTCCGGCGCTGATCACCTCCACCGCCGCCGGCATTCTGGTCACGCGCGCCGCCGCGAAGGAAGCGCTGGGCAAGGAACTCACGCAGCAGCTTCTCGCGTATCCGAAAGTGATGACGATCCTTACGGCGATGCTCGTTGTGTTTGCGATTGTTCCGGGATTGCCGATGGTTCCGTTTCTTTTTCTCGCATTGATAACGGGATTTCTGGCCTACAACCTGCGCGGGCATCGGGATTTTTTTCAAACCGAACAGCCCGCGGGAGATACAAAAGCCGCCGCCGCTTCCGCGAAATCCACCTCGACCGGCGCGGGCGAAAAATTGGAAAACCTGCTCAATGTGGACGCGCTGCAAATTGAACTCGGTTACGGATTGGTTTCGCTGGCGGACACGCGGAAAGGCGGAGATTTGCTGGAGCGCGTGACCGGCGTTCGCAAAACGTTCGCGCAGGAAATGGGCGTGATTGTTCCGCCGATTCGACTGCGCGACAATCTTCAGCTTGAGCCGAATCAATATCGTTTTCTGCTAAAGGGAAATGTTATCGCGCAAGGCGCGCTTCAGCCGGGTCATTGGCTCGCGATGAATGCGACGAACAGCAAAACTGTTTTGAAAGGCATTCCAACCGTCGAGCCGGTTTTCAAATTGCCCGCGACGTGGGTGACGGACGTGGAACGGAAAAATGCCGAAGTCAGCGGTTACACGGTTGTGGACGCCGCGTCGGTTCTGGTCACGCATCTTTCCGAAATGGTGAAGCGGAATTGCCATGAAATTCTAAGCCGCCAGGACGTTCAGGCGTTGTTGGACAATTTGAAACAGACCCATCCGACGGTCGTGACGGAACTGATTCCCGCGCAACTCAATGTTGGCCAGGTGCAGCGCATTTTGCAGAATTTACTTGCCGAGGGAATTTCCATTCGCAATCTCGCGGGCATTCTGGAGAAAGTCAGCGATTACGCGAGCGTCACAAAAAATCCCGACGAACTTTCCGAACACGCCCGCCGCGCGCTCGGTTCGCAAATTGTAAAACCGTTTCAGACCGAAACGGGCGGTTTGCAGGCGATCACGCTAGACCCGCGGTTGGAACAACAGATCGCGCAAGGTGTCCGGCAGTCGCCGACGGAAATCAGCCTGATGATGGAACCAAAACTGGCGCGGCATATCGTGGATTCACTTTCAAAACGCATTCAACATCTGCTGACGGTCGGCCAGCCGCCGGTCGTGATGTGCGCGCCGCATATTCGATTGGCGTTTCGCAGGTTTTTTGAAACGACGTTTTCGGATTTGACGGTGCTTTCGTACGCGGAAGTTCCGGCGAGAATCGAAATTCAAAACGCCGGAATTATTCCGTGCCCGGAGTAAGGCGATTTTTTTGGGAAACATCGAACAATGAACATTGAACACCGAACTTTGAATCATTCCGATTTTCCGTTTCGTTCAGCATTCGCAGTTCAATGTTCGTTGTTTGATGTTCAATCTGACGCGTCGTTGGCGCAGTGGGTCGCGCGTCGCGCCCGACAGTTACGCGTGAACATCACGAAGCATTCGGCATTTTTCTCCTTTTTTTCGTGATGAGTCCGGTTCCGTTCATAGCATCATCGGCGGAGGAAGCCGTTTCGCAAATTCGCGCGAGACTCGGACCCGAAGCCGTCGTGTTGAACGTTCGTCCGCTTCCCGCGAACGGATTGGCGCGGCTCTGGCAAAAACCGTTAATCGAAGTTCTGGCGTATCTTCCCGAATCCAAAAAAAACGACACGCAGCCGATCGCCGAGGCGTTGTTGGAATTTCAGGAACAACTGAACGAAATCAAACAGCACGTCAAAAATTCAGCTCCGCTCCCGAGCCGGAAAATCTGCGAGATCGAAGACGAATCTTTTTCACTCGATGATTCCCGGCCAAAAACGGAATACGCGAATGGCGGTTGGCGCGCGGGAATGATTTTGCAAAAAACGGGCGTTCTTCCATTGCACACGCAAACCATTCTCGACCGGTTGCGCGCGGAACATGGCGACGCGCCTCCGGCGAGTTTGGAGCGCGAAATGGATTTGACGCGCGCCCTGCTTGCGAAATGCTGGCGCAAATCGTCCGAAATTGAGCGGCGTTCGGTTCACGTTTTCGTCGGTCCGGCGGGTTCCGGCAAAACGACCGCTCTTGCGAAATGGCTCACGCGCGCGGCGCTGGTCGAAGGGAAATTGGCGCGCGTGTGGCGATTGGACGGCGCGACGGCGAACATGGCGGAATCGCTGAGCGTGTATTGCGAAATTCTCGGCGCGCCGGCCGAGCGTTCGTGGCAGACCGCGGGAATTCTCGCGGAGGACATTGGGTTCATTGACTTGCCCGGCGTGAATTGGCGGAACGCGGCGGCGATCACGGAACTCGGAAAACAGCTTGAACAATTCGGTTCGCCAAAAATTCATCTCACTTTGAACGGCGCGTATGATATTTCCATTTTACTCGCACAGGTCCGCGCGTTTTCCGTTTTGCCGATTGAAGATCTGATTCTCACGCATCTCGACGAGGAAACGCGCTGGGGAAAAATCTGGAATCTCGCGTTAGGCACAAAATTCTCGATTCGCCATTTCAGCACCGGGCAAAATATTCCCGGCGATTTCTTCGATGCCTCGGCGGAAATGATTTTCGCGCGTCAATTTCCCCGGAAATAAAATTTTCTTTCCGCTTCTGAAATCCGGTTTTCTCACGGCGCGCCCGGAAAATTCTCGTTCTTTTCGAGCAATTAAAGCGGATTCAAGCAAAATCGGTTGATCAAAAATTTTCCGGCGCGTGTTCCTGGATTGCGAAAATTTTTTTCGGTCGCTTCGACCTAAGTGGCTGGCAATCTATCTGCTACGCCGTTCTTTGCAGAGTTGTTATGAGATTTTTACTGCTGATTGGCGGCCTTCTGGGATTTGCCATTGGTCTTGTTTTCAGTTGGGCGCAGGCGAGCGCGTGGCCGACTTCGCTGTGGCACGCCTGCGTGGCGGCTTACCTGGCCGGACTTTTGATGCGTTGGTGGGGACGCGCATGGCGGAAAAATCTGGAAAACGCATTGAAAGAACGGCAAACCCTGGCATCGCCGCCGGAAATTTCCCAGGCCGCCACGACCGGTAAATCATGACCGCCGCGACTCCCAGCGTTGAATCCGCGCCGCAATCCATCCGGGAGAAACGCGCCGCGCAACAGGATGTCTGGCGCCGCTACTCGCAATTCGGTCCGGGCAGCGCGTTTGAAAACAATCTCGTCGAGCAATATTTGCCGCTCGTCAAAACAGCCGTCGGACGCCTCGCGATCAGTCTGCCCGCGCATGTGAGCCATGACGATCTTTACAGCGCGGGATTGGTCGGGCTTTTGAATGCGATCCGGCGATTCGATTCCAATGGCGGATCTTCCTTTGAAAGTTACGCGCGCGTGCGGATTCGCGGAGCGATTTTCGATGAATTGCGCCGGATGGATTGGGTTCCGCGTTCGGTGCATGACAAGGCGAAAAAAGTGGAACGCGCGATTCTGGAATTCACGCAACGCACCGGCGAAATTCCGACGGACGCCGAAGTGGGCCGGGCGCTGAATCTTTCCGAGGATGGCTACCACGAATTGCTCGAGGAAATTCGCCCGGCGTCGTACGTCTGCCTGGATTCCGTTCAAAGCGACGGCGAACCGGGGTTCGATTCCTACGATGTGGTTTCCGACGAATCGCAGGTCAATCCTGGAATCGGCGCGTCGTTGCGGGAACTGGCGGGACTGATTGAAGAACGCTTGAAAAAATTGCCGGACATGCAGCGAAAAGTCCTCGCGCTTTATTATTTTGAGGACTTGCGCCTGCGCGAAATCGCGGAAGCGTTTGGCGTGACGGAATCGCGGATTTGCCAGATTCATTCGCAGGCAATTCTCGCGATCAAGTCCGTGCTGTTGAAACAGGATCCCGAAGTTTTTTCCCATCCTTTGTAAGCTGAAGAAATGATCGTAATAATTGGCGCAATCATCGTTTTTAGTTCTGTCATTGGCGGATTTGTCATGGCGGGCGGGCATCCGCTCGCGCTGATGCACGTGTCGGAATTTGTCATCATCGGCGGTTCGGCGCTGGGCGCGATGGTGCTGATGTCGCCAAAAAAAGTTCTCATTGATCTGTTCAAGCAGACGATTGGCACGCTGAAAGGCTCGCCTTACACCAAGCAGGCGTATGATGAATTGTTCATGGCGCTTTACGAATTGTTCATGCTCGGGCGCCGCAGTGGAATGGTGGCCCTGGAGGAACATGTCATGAATCCCGAGGCCAGCAGCATTTTCAGCAAATATCCCGGTTTTCAGAAAAACAAACACGCAATCGAATTTTTGTGCAACGGTCTGCGCCCGATCATTGACGGCAAAATCAAGCCCGACCAGCTCAAGCTCCTGATGGAAATCGAATTGGGCGCGCACGAGGAGGAGCATGAAAAACCGGTCGGCGTGCTCACCAAAGCCGCCGACGCGATGCCGGGTTTTGGAATTGTTGCGGCGGTGTTGGGCATCGTCATCACGATGGCGTCCATCGCCGGGCCGATTGAGCAGATCGGCGAAAAAGTCGCCGCCGCGCTGGTCGGAACATTTCTTGGAATTTTCATCTCCTACGGCTTCATGAATCCGCTCGCGGTCAACATGGAATTCGTGAACCACGCTTCGATGACTTACATGCGCTGCATCGCGTCGTCCGTCGTGGGATTCGCCAACGGAATGTCGCCGATCATGGCGGTGGAAGTGGCGCGGCGCAGCCTGAGCAGCGAAGTGAAACCCAGCTCGGACGATCTGGAAACGATGCTCAAAGGCGTGAACCAAACCGGCGCGAAATAGGAAATCGAAAATCCCGACGAAGGCCGATGGAAACGAAAATTACTGAACCTGGCGTCTTTGGATCATTGCGCCTTTGCGTTAAAAAAATTCGCCTGCGGTTTCAATGAGCAAAAAGAAAGGTCATCACGGCGGCGCGTGGAAAGTGGCTTACGCGGATTTCGTGACGGCGATGATGGCGTTGTTCATGGTGATGTGGTTGTCGTCGCAGGACCAGCGGATCAAGGAAGCCGTTGAGCGCGCGTTTCGAAATCCTTTTTCCTCCGTCACAAAAGAATCCGTCGGCATTATTCCGACCAAGGAAATGCAGGCAATCAAAAGCAGCAGCGGCAATTTCGATTCCGCTTCCGCCGTCGAACTGGCGATGCTGCGCCGGCTCAACCAGGACCTGATGAAATCGTTGCAGACTGAAACGGAAAATCCCGCGGACAGTTCCGTCAAATTGGAACTGTTGCCCGACGGATTGCGCGTAAATGTTTTTGACCGCGCGCACAAGCCGATTTTTGAACCGCAAAGCACGAAGCTGACGGCGTACGGCGACTGGGTTTTTTCCACGCTCGCCTGGGAGATTTCGCGCTACACGAGTTTTACCATTCAGCTTGAGGGCCACACCGAAAAAGGAAATCCACCGATCCGACCCGATTACGGCGACTGGGAAATTTCCGCCGATCGCGCCACGGCCATCCGCCGCGAATTGATCGAACACGGTGTGCGCTCGGAACAGATCAAAAAAGTCGCGGGATTCGGCGACACCGTTCCGATGCCGGATACGGATCCGACCAATGAAATCAACCGGCGCGTGACCGTTTTGTTAAACGTCAAAAACAGCAGCTCAACCTTGTGAAATTTTGCCATGCCTGAAACCTTTGTTCCACTTCTGCCGAATCCCGCGTCCGGCGCGGGTTTTGTTCCCTTCGACATCAAAGTTTCGACGCCGTTTGCGGCGGTTTCCCGGGAAGAACCGGAAAAAACCGGAGCCGCGTCGTCGCATTCGCCGGAAAATTGTCCGACTCCGAAAATCACATTGCGCCGCGCGAACGATGTTGTTTCCGAAATCCGAATTGAATGCGCTTGCGGCCAGATCATTGAGTTGGTTTGCAAGTATCAGGACGAAGTCCGAAAATGAAATGAGGAACGCGCGCCGGCGTGCGTTTTGGCGAGCCGTCGAAAAAGTTTCCTCATCGCGCTTCCCGTTAAGCCGGATCGGTTAGTTGGAAAGTTTTGTTAACCACGAATGAACACGAATTCACACGGATAAAAAACGAAACAGAAAACGCAGTCACTAAATTTTGAAACCTTCTGATTCACCTGAAACTATCGTTCAATTTCTTCATCCGTGTGAATCCGTGGTTCAATTGATTATTCTGCCCGCCGTTTTCCAAAAATAAAAAACGCCTTTCCGCGTGGAAAGGCGTTTTGGAAAAAATTGGAATTTTTCAATGACTGTGTCCGCAACCGCAACTATCGCCGCAACAGCCGGATTCCAGTTCGGCTTCGGTGGGCAGGCGGCCCAGTTCCAGCGTTTTGCTGACAAGCTGGTTGATGGATTCGTGAACGGAATGCAATTCCTGTTGCGCATCCAGAAAACCGCGCGCGACCGGGTTGTTCAACAACGCTTCGCGGTCTTTTTCAAACGCGGCAATTTCGTCGTTGGTAAGCGCCTGGGATTGCTGCTGTTTTTTCTGAAGCGCCTGGCCTTTCTGCATCAGGTTTTCGTATTGCGCTTTGGCGTTGTCGTCGGCAATGAACGTGTCAATCCGCTCTCGCGCGGCGCGAAATTCCGGCTGGTCCAGAATCGCCTGGCAGAGTTCTTTTGTCTTTTGCGTGATCGTGCTTTCTTCAATGGTTTGCATAATATTTTTGGACTGACACCGGCTTCTCCGCCATTGCGCGTCAGAGTTTCAATACAACACAGGAGGAACTCGAATGCAAATGATTGTTTTTTCCCGCAAGGCAAATTCCCGAAAGAGCATAATTCCGGAGAACGGATTTAACGCTGAGGCGCGGAGATCGCAAAGTTTCATGGAAAATTTTCTCCGCGTTTCTCAGCGGTCTCTGCGGCTTTGCTAAATCGGAAAATGTATTTGGAAAAATCGGTTTTGCATCGCCCGGTCGTTATCGAATTGACAGGAAAGAAAACGGCTCCTATCCAATACAAACTTTTTGAGCGTCGTTCCGGCATTTCCGAATGACGCGAAATTCGTTCGTTTATTTTATGGCTACACTCGATGTCAAACCGGCGGGTTCCTGCAAATATGATCTGATTGCGCTTGGCGAAATCATGCTGCGACTGGACCCCGGCGAAGGCCGCGTTCGCACCGCGCGCGAATTCAAAATATGGGAAGGCGGCGGCGAATATAATGTCGCGCGCGGGTTGCGTCGCTGCTTTGGATTGAAAACCGCCGTTTGCACCGCGTTTGCGGACAATGATGTCGGGCGATTGTTGGAGGATTTTATTTTGCAGGGCGGCGTGGACACCGAATTCATCAAGTGGGCCGCGTTCGACGGCGTGGGCCGCGTGACGCGAAATGGATTGAATTTCACCGAACGCGGATTCGGCGTGCGCGGCGCGGTGGGAATTCCCGATCGCGGAAACACGGCGGCGAGCCAGCTCAAGCCGGGCGATTTCGATTGGGATTTGATTTTCGGAAAACTCGGCGCGCGCTGGCTGCACACCGGCGGCATTTTCGCCGCGCTCAGCGACACGACGCCGAAGGTGGTGATCGAAGCCGTTCAGGCCGCGAAGAAACACGGAACGATTGTTTCCTACGATCTGAATTATCGCCCGAGTTTGTGGAAAAGCATTGGCGGCCAGAAACGCGCGCGGGAAGTGAATCGCGAAATCGCGCAATACGTGGATGTGATGATCGGCAACGAGGAGGATTTCACGGCGTGCCTCGGTTTTGAAGTGGAAGGCGTGGACGAACATATTTCCAAAATTGACGTGACGGCATTCAAGAAAATGATTGGCAAAGCAGTCGAGGCGTTTCCGAATTTCAAAGTGGCCGCCACGACGTTGCGCGCGGTCCGTTCCGCAACGCGAAATGACTGGGGCGCGATTTGCTGGGCGAACGGAAATTTTTACGAAGCGCCAAACCGGCAGGAACTGGAAATTCTGGATCGCGTCGGCGGCGGCGACAGTTTTGCGAGCGGATTGATTTACGGTTTTCTGAAATTCAACGATCCGCAAAAAGCGGTTGAATACGGCGCGGCGCATGGCGCGCTGGCAATGACGACGCCGGGCGATACAAGCATGGCGTCACTGAAAGAAGTCGAAGCTTTGGTCAAAGGCGGCAGCGCGAGAGTTCAGCGGTAGTCGGGAACACAAACTTCACATTCTGAAATCCTGGGCAACCAATCCGATTTAAATTCTTCGGCATCGCTCGCCGTGCCCGTAAAGTTTGCTCGTCCGCGCAATTGACGTGACGTTTTTGCGGCGTTACGCTTTTCCCGTGATCAACACCGTTGACATTGCTCCTGTTGGTTTTGACAAACAAACGCTGCAAACGCGTCCACCCATGCCGCCCGCGCTCGCCGAACCGCTCGCGCGCGAAATCCACGATCTGAAACGCGAATTGAACGCCGTGATTCTCGCGCACAATTATCAGACGCCGGAAATTCAGGACGTGGCGGATTACGTCGGCGATTCCCTCGGCCTTTCGCAACAGGCGGCAAAGACGGACGCGGACGTAATTGTTTTTTGCGGCGTTCATTTCATGGCGGAAACGGCGAAGATTTTGAACCCGAACAAAATCGTCGTGCTGCCGGACGCCAACGCCGGCTGTTCGCTCGAAGCAAGCTGCCCGGCGGACAAACTGGCGGAACTGCAAAAAACAAATCCGAATTTCTGGACAATCGCCTACATCAATTGCAGCGCGGAGGTGAAGGCGCTCAGCGATGTGATCGTCACCAGCGGCAATGCCGTGAAAATCGTAAACGCCGCGCCGAAGGACAAAGACATTCTTTTTGTTCCGGACGAAAATCTCGGCGCGTGGGTGATGGAACAAACCGGCCGGCCGATGACGCTCTGGCGCGGGAATTGTTACGCGCATATTGAATTTCGCCGCGACAATATTTTGCGGATGCGCGAACAGTTTCCCGACGCGAAAATCGTTGTTCACCCCGAAAGCCTCCGCGAAGTGCGCGATCTTGCGGACGCGGTTTGCTCGACGGAAAAAATGATTTCGTATTGCAAAACCAGTCCCGCGAAACAGTTCGTCGTCGTCACCGAATCCGGCATCATTCACCGGATGGAAAAAGAATGTCCCGGAAAAGAATTCATTTGCGCGCCAACATTCGATGTGATGCAGATGCCGGCGGACAACTGCCGTTGCAGCGAATGCAAATTCATGAAAATGAATACGCTTCCGAAAGTGCGCGACTGCATGAAAAATCTCGCTCCGCGAATTGAATTGCCCGAGGCAATTATCAAACGCGCCCGCCTGCCAATCGAGCGGATGCTTGAGATTTCCGCCCGGTAAAAACTCGTGATTTCCAAGCGGCTTCAGTTCGCAAAATTCTTCGCGCCTCCATTTCAAAAATTTTAATCGCGATTGAAATGAGGCGAAGCCGTCCCGGTTCTCCAAAGAATTCATACTTTTCGTCCGAACTATTCAGATAGGGTTTCATCCCCGATTGAAAACTCCGCCGTGCGGCCCGAGCTTTGCCGAGGCGAAATCTGCGCGGGTCATGCGCATTTCGAGTCGGAAAGGATGTTGTGAAAAAAGCGAGGCGCGGAACGAAGTTTTCCATTGGAATTCTGGTTGGAAGCGGAACCGCTTTGTTTCTCTTTTATTTTTGGCTGGTGAGCAAAGCGCAGGCGCAACAACTGGTTGCGGGAGCGATCATCGGAATCGTCGTAACCGCCGCGATGGCCGCGCTGGCGTCGCAAGTGAAATGGCATTTTTTTCCATCGGCGCGCGGTGTCGGTTCGACGCTGTTGCGGTTGCCGGGAAAAATCCTGAGAGACATCGGCGTTTTAACAATGGCGCTTTGTCGCGCGTTGATGAACGGAACGCGACCGACGGGAAGCTTCAAGGAAATTCCTTTTTCCGCTGGCGGCAATGACGCGAGATCCGCCGGTCGCCGCGCGATGGTGGAAGCCGGAATGTGCGCGCCGCCAAATTCCATCGCGATCTCCGTCGAGGAAAACAAAAATGTTTTGCTCGCGCATCAATTGGTTTCCAAAACCGAACCGCCTGCCGACAAGGAATGGCCGTTATGAACATCTGGTGGATTGCGACAATCGCGCTGCTGTTGGAACTGGCGGTTTGCGGAGTTGTGATTTTGAAATCTCCGGGATTGAGCCATTGCCTCGTCGCTCTGCAAATGGCCGGATTGATCACTGTGCTTGTCTTGCTCGCGATTTCGCAGGCGATAAATCGTCCGTCGTTTTTCGATCTTGCGTTGGCGCTGGCGCTGCTGGCGTTTCCATCCGGATTTATGTTTTCCCATTTCATCGAACGCTGGTTTCCATGAATCATCCGATCATCACCGCAATTTTACTCGCTGGAGCAATCGTCGTGATGGGCGGCTGCTGTGTTGGGATTTTACTGATGCGCGGGCCGATGGCGCGGCTGCATTACATCGGGCCGGCCGCAATGCTCGCGCCGGTTTTGGTCGCCGTCGCGGTGCTCGCGGAAAAAGGTTTTTCGCAAGCCGGT
>DASSNZ010000062.1:0-5100 GCA_035701135.1 Verrucomicrobiia bacterium | reverse complement strand
GCAATCGTCTCAAGTCCGTCAAATCCTGCGGACCCGAATTGGGTTGGCTGGAAAAACGAAATGTTTTTGGGGCGAGCCATTTCCATCTATCCACGTGACCATCGGCAAATGTGAACGTGGTTTTTTGCCCATGACGAGTGCCGGGCATATTTAACCATCGCTCGTCCGGCGCCAGGTATACTCCAAAATGCCCATCTTCAATGCTGTTCTCATTTTCGTCAACAAAGGCAAAGACTTCCGTAGGCCTGGGAATCTGGGAGACGCGGGTAATCGCGCCATTCGCGATGCCATCGAGAAAAGTATCCAGCGAATAACTTCTGAACCGCGTGATTGTGGAACCGAGGATTTTGGAATGATCCGTTGGGCAATGATAAACAGCCGTTGAATTTACGTACGGAAATAAAACGCCGCGTTCAATATTGGTTGTGTTGACATCGGTCAACGCGCAGCCGACCACCCATGAACCCGGCTCGCTCGTCGCGATACCCACGGGCACATTGACCGCCTGGTTCGGCGGAATTTTCCCGTTGTAATCGTCCGGATACATGCTCCAGCCGAGTTGAAGCTGTCTGAGATTATTCAAACAGGAAATTTCCTGCGCCCTGGCTTTTGCGTGACTCAACGCAGGTAAAAGGAGCGCGGCGAGAATCGCGATGATGGCGATCACCACGAGCAGTTCGATCAACGTAAATCCCCTGGCCGAAGATTTCTGATAAAGCGAATTCGTTTTCATTTTTAAAAATTCTCAGCCACCCGCCAGTACGGTCTTTACCCATGGCTGATTTTCCAGATACCAGCGGACCGTTTCGCGAATGCCTTGCTCGAATCGGTGCGCCGGCGTCCAGCCGAGTTCTTTCTGGATTTTCGTCGCGTCAATCGCGTATCGGCGATCGTGGCCGGGACGATCTTTCACGAACGTAATCAGCTTGCGCGAATTGCCTCCGGATTGCGGAGAGAGTTCGTCAATCAAATCGCAAATCAATTCCACGATGCGGATATTCGCCCATTCGTTGTGGCCGCCGATGTTGTAAGTTTCGCCGAGCTTTCCGCGCCTCAGCACCGTCCACAACGCTTCCGCGTGATCGCGAACGTAAAGCCAGTCGCGCACATTCATGCCGTCGCCGTAAACCGGAACGGATTTCCGCGCGAGCACGCTTTGGATCACCACGGGAATCAGTTTTTCCGGAAATTGAAACGGCCCGTAATTGTTCGAGCAATTCGTAATCACCGTCGGCATTCCGTAAGTGTGATGATACGCGCGCACCAGCATGTCGGATGACGCCTTGCTCGCGGAATAAGGCGAGTTCGGCGCGTACGGCGTCGTCTCGGTGAAAAATCCGGTGGCGCCGAGGCTGCCGTAAACTTCATCCGTCGAAACGTGATGAAACTTGAAATCGGATTTCGGATTTCCAGTTTCCGGTTGCGAGTTGTTCATCCAACAGGCGCGGCAGGCTTCAAGCAGATTGAAAGTGCCGACGATGTTCGTGTGGATGAAATCGCCCGGCCCGCTGATGGAACGATCCACGTGCGATTCCGCGGCTAGATGCATCACGTGTGTGATGGCGTGTTTTTGGACAACTTCCAGAACGGCGGCCTTGTCGCGCAAATCCACCTTCTCGAAAACATATTTCGGATGACGCGAAATTTTTTCCAGGTTCGCCAGATGTCCGGCGTAGGTCAGGCAATCCAGATTGATCAAACGTGTGACTTCCGGTTGATCAATCACATGATGAATGACGTTCGAGCCGATGAATCCCGCGCCGCCGGTGATGAGTAGGTTCATTTTAAAATCGTTTCGGGTTCGGTTTTCCGCCGGGTTATTTATTTTGCGCCAGCCGCGCCGCTTCGCTGATGACGGTTTCCAGATAATTGCGGTATTCGCAGTTCGGCAATTTCGCGGTCAACGCCTGGATTTTTTCGAGCGATAAAAATCCCTGTCGAAACGCCGCTTCCTCGGGACAACCGATTTTGACACCCTGCCGTTTTTCGATTGTCTGCACGTACGCGGACGCCTCGTGCAAACTGCTGCTCGTCCCGGCATCCAGCCACGCGAAACCGCGGTTCAACCGATGCACGTGAAGCTGGCCGCGTCGCAGATATTCGATATTCACGTCCGTGATTTCCAACTCGCCGCGCGCGGAAGGTTTCAACGCTTTCGTAATTGCCACGACGTTGTTGTCGAAAATGTAAAGTCCGGGAACCGCGTAATTGCTCTTCGGTTTTTTCGGTTTTTCCTCGATCGAAATCGCGCGTCCCTCCGCATCAAATTCCACGACGCCGTAACGCTCCGGATCATTGACATGATACCCGAAAATGCTCGCGCCGCTTTTGAAATCCTGAAACGCCTTGTGAAAACCGTCGCCGCCGTAAAATACGTTGTCGCCGAGAATCAACGTCACGGCGTCATTGCCGATGAACGATTCGGCGATTAAAAACGCCTGAGCGATTCCCTCGGGTTTTGCCTGTTCGCGATAATCAATTTTCAACCCCCACGCGCTACCATCGCCGAGCAACTGTCGAAATCGCGGCAAATCCTGCGGCGTGGAAATCAGGCAGAACTCGTGAATCCCGCCTTCGATCAGCGTCGTGAGCGGATAATAAACCATCGGCTTGTCATAAACCGGTTGAAGCTGCTTGCTCGCGACCAGCGTGAGTGGAAACAGGCGAGAACCCGCGCCGCCCGCCAGAATAATGCCTTTCATCCCGGCGAGATTAAAAGCAGCGCAAACCAAAGGGCAAGTTGCAAGTGGCGCGAATGAATCGAACAGCGAGACTTAATTTGCTTTCAGAAATCGGAAACATCGGACATCGAACATCGAACATCGAACATCGAACATCGAACATCGAACATCGAACATTGAACATCGAACTCGAAACTCGGAACCCGAAAAAAAATATTTGACATACATTCCTTGGCATACATTCCACTTCAATGTGTAAAGCTGTCATGCTTGCCAAAGACATGGTCGCCGCATCCGCGAAACCGCTGTTGCTTTCCATTCTCGCGTCCGGCGAAAGCTACGGCTACGAAATCATTCAAAAGGTGCGCGAGCTTTCCGGCGGCGAAATCGAATGGAGCGACGGAATGCTTTATCCGGTTTTACATCGGCTGGAGCGCGACGGACTGGTGGATTCCGAATGGAAGGAAGCGGACACGGGCCGCGAGCGGAAATACTATTTCATCAGCGACAAAGGCCGCAAAACTCTCAGCGAGGAACGCCGGCAATGGCTCAAAGTCCACAACACACTCTGCAAATTATGGAAAATAAAACCCGTTTCGATCTGAGCGCCGCGATTCAAAACTGGAATCGGGAACTCGCCGCCGAGCCGGGCCTGACTCCGGAAGTTTGCCGCGAACTGGAAACGCACTTACGCGATACCTTCGCACAATAGTCTGTAGATTAATTCCTTCGCGATATGCCTTGTTCGCGATCAAACGCCATCGCCAAACAAGGTGCCGTTTGGAACGACCACGGCGACGCCGGTATAAAGGAGCGCGGCTGTGTCTGAAAGACCAGCCGCAGCAGCACCGCCTGCAACCGGATTTTAGCTGACTCCGGCGCGCCTCTCATTCCCAACGTGCTGCGGTTCATGCCCTGCACACACCCGCGCTCCGGGTTCGGCACGCCGCAGTTTCCGCATGATGAGTTGAAAAACAGCAGCGCGATTCAAATTCCAGTTCCAGGTGCCCAACATGCTCAAGCACTTGAACGATTGATTCCCGGCCCATCGTTTTTCCGCGAACGTCGGCAAAAGGGGACAACTCCCCATTATCCATTTTCACCAAAACGGCCGAAACTCTTTTGGCGCAAGAATAATTGATTTTCCTTCCCGCAACGCCGCCGGTGTTCGCCGGATGGATCCATTTATTCCCGCCTAACATTTAACCGGGAGAACGGACATGGCGAAAACTGTCAGCGATTTTTTGATTCAACGGCTTTTTGAATGGGGCATCGGGCGCATCTACGGCTATCCGGGCGACGGCATCAACGGCATCATGGGCGCGCTCGAACGAACCAAAGGCAAAATGAATTTTGTCCAGGTGCGCCACGAGGAAATGGCCGCGTTCATGGCGTGCGCCCACGCAAAATTCACTGGAGAAATCGGCGTTTGCTGCGCGACTTCCGGGCCGGGCGCGGTGCATCTGCTGAACGGTTTGTACGACGCGAAGGGCGATCATCAACCCGTGCTTGCGATTGTCGGACAGGCCGCGCGCGCGAGTCTCGGCGGCGATTACCAGCAGGAAGTGGATTTGATTTCGCTCTTCAAAGACGTCGCGCACGAATACGTCCACATGGCGAGCGTGCCCGCGCAAATCCGGCATCTGGTGGATCGCGCCATTCGCATCGCGCTCGTGGAAAAAACGGTGACGTGCATCATCATTCCAAACGATCTTCAGGAAGTGGAGGCCGTAACCGCGCCGCCGCACAAGCATTCCACCGTCCATTCGGGCGCGGGTTACGCCGCGCCGCGGATTGTTCCCACGCGCGATGACCTTCAACGCGCGGCGGATATTTTAAATGCCGGCAAACGCGTTGCAATGCTGGTGGGCGCGGGCTGTTTGCGCGCGACCGATGAAGTGATTGAAGTCGCTGAAATTCTTGGCGCGGGCGTCGCGAAGGCCCTGTTAGGCAAAGCGGCGGCGCCGGATGATCTGCCGTTCGTCACGGGCGCGATTGGGTTGTTAGGCACGAAACCCAGTTGGGACCTGATGGCGAATTGCGACACACTTTTAATGGTCGGCAGCAATTTTCCGTATCCGGAATTTCTGCCGAAGGAAGGCGCGGCGCGCGGCGTGCAGATTGACATTGACGGCAAGGTTCTGAGCATTCGGTATCCGATGGAATTAAGCCTCGTCGGAGACAGCGCGGAAACATTGCGCGCTCTGATTCCTTTTCTGAAACGCAAAACGGATCGCTCCTGGCGGGAAAAAATCGAAGAAGGCATTCGCCAATGGTGGGAGGTTCTGGAAGCGCGCGCGCTGGACAGCGCCAATCCGATCAATCCGCAGCGGCTGTTCTGGGAATTGTCGCCGCGATTGCCGGACAACTGCATTCTCTCGTCGGATTCCGGTTCGTCCGCGAACTGGTACGCGCGCGA
>DASSNZ010000061.1:0-6073 GCA_035701135.1 Verrucomicrobiia bacterium | reverse complement strand
GCGCGATGAATTCAACGACGAGCGACGATTCGTAGTACGCGAATTGAAGGTGCTGCGGCGTTTTCGGAGCGAGAAACGCGCCGCTGAGTTTTCCGAGCGGCGTGAGTTCGCCGTTCAGAATCATGTCGCGATACGCGAGATTCATTTTCTCGCCCCAGGTCGGATTCGCCTGGCGTTCCTCATAAACGGAAATGCCTTCGCTGAGCCAGCGCGGCATCCGGTTTTTCGTCGCGGTCAAAGTGACGACGTGACAGAACTCGTGCCAGAGAACGTCCTCCCAATTCGCGGGATTCGGCGCTTGCGACGCGGGACTGTTCGCCGTGATGACCGAGCCGAAACAAACGCCGAGATAACCGGGATTTCCCGGCATTCCGAAAGTGGCGACGGCGAAATCCTTTTGCTGCGGAAAAATTTCAACAACCGTCCGGCGCGTCAGTTCCACTCCGTATTTTTTGCAAAGCGTTTTCCGCGCGCGCTCCAGCAAATCCAGAACGCGATCGCCGTACAATTGCTCTTCGAGCGGCGACATTCGCACAACGAAATGCGTGTTCGTCAGCGTCGAAAATTTCGCCATCGTGTCGCGCAGCACCGTGAGATTGTACGCGGTCACATCGTAGGCGTCTTCGGCGTGAACCGCTTCGGCGAGTTTCCAGCCTTCGTCCGTTTGCCCCAGACGCAGCAAATCCTCGGCGAGCTGACGCTTCGCAGGGAGATAATCGGGATCGAATTCCAGCGCGCGACGCTGCTCCGCCGCGCCTTCCTGAAAACGATAATCGCGGGACAATTTCAGTCCGATCAAATGGTCCACCTCGGGATTGGTTTTCCAGAATTGCAATGCTTCGGCGCGAAATTGTTTTTCGCGCGCCGGATCATTTTGCAAATGCGCGAGCACCGCGCGATACGCGAGCGCTTCGGGCTGATGCGGATTTATTTTCAGAACGAGCGCGAGTTGTTTTTCCGCGTCGTCGTATTGCTCGCTGTCAATCAGATGATCGGCAAGCAGCAACAGGCTCGGAACATGGCGCGGATTGATTTTGAGCGCCGACTGAAGCGCGGCGAGCATTTCCTCGCGATTGCCGGTCTGGAACGCGCGCGCCAGACCGCATTCCATGTCGGGATCGTCGGGAAATTTTTTCAATCCGGCGCGGAATGTTTCTGCGGCGAGCGCGAAATCGTGTTTGTCCAGCGCGAGCTGGCCGGCGGCGAGAAACGATTCGCGCGGCGGGGAATCCAGTTGTTCGGCGCGGCGAAAACAATTTTCCAAAACCAATCGCGGTTCGACGCCGAGCAGGAGCAGCGCCTGGCCGAGCGCGACCAGATCTTCGCCGCCGGCATAACTTGGAGCGCGGCGGCGTTCAATGAACATTCGGATTTCCGCCAGCCGCCGGTTTGCGCCCGCTACATCGTTTTGGAACAGCGCGGTTTCGCGGGCGAGCAACAGCGCGCGGATGTCGCCGGGATAATTATTGAACGCGGCAACGGCATTGGTTTGCGCCTCGTCGTAACGGCCGAGTGTGAAAAGCGATTTCGTGAGCAGAAGCCGCCAGTCCAGCGAGCCGATGTCGGCGATTTGTTTTTTTGCGATTTGAACCACCTGCTCGTAATCGCCATGGCGGAATTTTTCCTGAGTTTCTTCGAGCGATTGCGCGACAGCGTTGAGCGCTAGAAAAAAAATGCAAAACCCGGCGAGCCGGAAAAGCGGCGCTGCGACACGCATCGAAATGAATCGGCTGGGCATGGCAGAGTCATTGATACGCCGGTTTTCTTCGGGAAGCAACTGCGGCGCGAGGAGTTGTGAAAATTGCTTTTGAAGAGAAGACGGCGAAGCAGGAAATGTAATTTTCAAAACTTGATTGTGACCGCACCGATTTGGAACTTCGGCCTCCGTTCACTTCGTTTCCTTCTATTTCACTAAAAAATTCAAATTTTCAAATGTGCCGGGTTGCATGTTAAAAAATCCTTTAATTTCCTTTGTTTTTAACGCATAACCTTTTGCGGTATATGTTTTTGAGGGCGAGACTGATCGGCCGTGAATCCCGAAGAAAAAGAGATCTTCGGGGGATTTCAGCCGGAAAGATGTTTTTGTCCGGCGGTTCCGATTTCGAAAGTCTTGAAAACTTTGCCTTTGCATGAGCGCGCGGATTTTTTCCAAACTTCGTTCTTAACAATGCCACCGTTCAAAGCAAAGCGAACCGGCGTTTCGTGGATAAAAGCGCGCGCGGGATGGGTGATTCTTTTTTTGCTGATTCCGTTTCGCCTGCTCGCGCTGGATCCGGCGCGGGATATTTCCCAATACAGTTGCCAAAGCTGGAATCGGCAGGGCCGATTGCCGGCGAACGGGATCAACGCGATCACGCAGACGCGCGACGGATATTTGTGGCTGGGCACGCAGATGGGAATTGTCCGGTTCGACGGAGTGGATTTCAAATTGTTCAACCTGCCTGAAATTCCGCAGTTCCGGACTCAGATGATTTCGGCTTTGGCGGCGTCGCGGGACGGCGGATTCTGGTTTGGGATTCGGAACGGCTCGCTGGGATTTCATGATAAGCGCGGGAATTTTTCGCCGATTTCGGCGGCATGGGCGGAAGCGGGAATGAACGTCCTTTCGCTGCGCGAGACGGGCGATGGCGCGGTGTGGATGGGAACGGGAAACGGAACGGCGCGATGGATCGTCGGAAACACCAATCAATCGCAATTTTTTGAAAATCTGCCCAATGTATCGGTGATTTATCAGGATTCCGGAAATCGCGTCTGGCTCGGAACCGCGGATCGTGGGTTGTTTTATTGGCAGGACGGAAAAATCATTCCGTTTCCCGATCCGGTTTTCAAAACGGAGGGGGTCTTCGCGATTGCCGAGGATTCCCTTGGACGCATCTGGGTGGGAAATAAAGTTGGATTGCGCTGTTACAATCCGGATTTTCATCCGGCGGCAATTTCCCCGACTTACACGGAAGTCAGGGCGTTGCTGGTGGATCGGCACGGCGTTCTGTGGGTGGGAACTTCGGGCGATGGATTGGCTTGCTATAAAAACGGAACTTTTTCCTTCCTCAAAAAGGCGGACGGACTGGCCGGCGATTACGTCACCGCGCTTTGCGAGGACCAGGAAGGCAGTCTCTGGGTCGGCACGCGCAATGGATTGAGTCAGCTCACGGATGTCAAACTGCCCGTATTCTCGGTTTCCGAAGGCATTCTGCCCGGCGCTTATCATGATGCGAGCGCATCGGCATCCGGCGGATTATGGGCCGCGGCAAGCTTCGGCATTACCTATTTCGACGGAGTCAACGCCACGAACTGGACTTCCACGAACGGACTTTCGAATTCTTACACGAAACGAATTTTCGAGGCGAAAAATGGCGATGTCTATCTCATCAATGGCAACAAGGACATTCAGATTTTGTCAGGCGGAAAAATCATCGCTACCTATCCGAACACGAACTGGCCGACGGCTTTCGCGGAGGATTCCTCCGGAGTCGTGGCCTCCGTTGCCGGATACCTGTTCCGCGTCGGGCGCGATTATTTCGTTCCCTATACTTACGACACGACGAACACGCCGCCGTTTTATTGGATTCGCAATTTGTTTGGCTGCAAGAATGGTTCGATTCTCGTCGCTTCGGTCAACGGAGTTTTTCGGATTAAAAACGGAGCCTGGCAGCGTTGGACCGTGGAAAACGGACTTTCGGATTACAACGTTCTCTGGGTTTCCCAGGACGAGCAGGGGACAATCTGGGCGGGGTTGACCACAGGCATCAGCCGGATCAAGGAAAATAAAATCACGAACATCACGAGGGAAAACGGATTGCTGGATAATTTCGTCAGCGCGATGATTCCGGACAACCACGGCTCGATGTGGATCAATTCCAGCCGCGGCATTTTCCGGGTCAGCGCCCGATCATTAAACGATTTCGCGGATGGCAAAACTTCGCGCGTCGAGTGCGAAGCGTTTAACGGGCAGGAAGCGGTCAAAACGATTGACACGACGGAAGCGGAATACACGGCCTGCAAAACCGCCGACGGACGGATCTGGATTCCATGTCCGCAGGGATTGGTGATGATTGATCCATCGCACCTGATTGAGAACACCGAGCCGCCGCCGGTGCATATCCAACAGGTGCGCGCCAATGGAGTTGAATTGCGCAGGGACGGGACGCATCCGCGCATCCGGCCCGGCAAAGGCGAACTGGAATTCCGGTTCAGCGCGCCCAGTTTCATTTCGCCGCAGAAAGAAAAATTCCGGTATCAACTCGAAGGATACGACGCGGAATGGGTGGACGCCGGAGATCGGCGCGTGGCGCTTTATGCGAATCTCAAGCCGGGAGAATATCGTTTTCACGTCCAGGCCGCCAATGCCGATGGCGTGTGGAACACCGCGGGCGATTCCATGTCGGTTGTTTTGCCGCCGTATTTTCATCAGACCCTGTGGTTTCGAATTCTTTGCGCGCTGGCCGCGCTGGGAGTTTTGCTCGGGCTTTACGGCTGGCGGACGCGGCACCTGCAACTGCGCCAGGTAAAACTGCGCGAAGCGAACGAGCTTTTGGAATCCAAAGTGCGCGCGCGAACCAGCGAATTGGCTTCGGCCAACGTCGCGTTGCAGCAGGAAATTGAAAATCACAAGCGGGCGCAAATGCAGTTGAACCTGGAAATCGAGCATCGCCGCCAGATCGAATTGGAGGTCGAGAAATCTCACAAACAACTCGTTGTTGCTTCACGCCGCGCGGGAATGGCAGAAGTCGCCACCAGCGTGCTGCACAACGTGGGAAATGTGCTCAACAGCGTGAACGTTTCCGCTTCCATCGTGGAGGAAAAAGTCAAAAATTCCAGCGCCGCAAAACTGGATCGCGTGCTTTCCCTGCTGCGCGAACACGAAGGGGACCTCGCCGGATTTCTCTCGCGCGATCCCAGGGGAAAGCAGGTGGTCGCTTTTCTGGAAGCGATTGCGACGCACCTGGATGCCGAGAAAGGCGCGGTGTTGAACGAAATTGCCGCGCTGGCGCGGAATGTGGATCACATCAAAAGTGTCGTCGCCATGCAGCAAACCCACGCGCGCGTCGGCGGCGTTTCGGAAATTGTGAATTTGCGCGAACTGATCGAGGACGCGATTTCTTTGCACAAACTTGGATACGAGCGCCACGGAATAACTCTCACGCGCGATTTCGCCGAAATTCCGCCGATCATTTTGGATCGTCACAAAGTGCTTCAAATCGTTGTGAACCTGCTTCAAAACGCGAAGCACGCCTGCACCGAAAGCGGACGGCGCGACCGCGAGGTCGTCGTGCGGATTGGGCCGGTCACGGCGGGAAAAATTAAAGTAGAGGTGCGGGACAACGGCGTTGGAATTTCGCCGCAAAACCTGACGCGGATTTTTTCCCATGGTTTCACCACCCGCAAAACCGGGCACGGATTCGGTTTGCACAGCGGCGCGCTGGCCGCGAAGGAGATGGATGGATCGCTCACCGCGCAAAGCGAAGGTCCGGGAAAAGGCGCGATTTTTATTCTGGAATTGTCGGCGAAGCTGGCCGAGATGGGACACGCCGCGAATTGAGTTTTTCGGATTAACAAATCCATTCCTTCTCCTTTCCCGCGCCCTGCCGTGGTAATTTCCCCCCGCTTGCGCGTTGCCGCTTTTTGTTATACTGAATTGATAAATCAAAGTGGAACCCGGCCCCCCCAGGCCAACGAAAGGATGTATGAAAAAAAATGTTTCGTTCGTGGTGATTGCCGTTGCGGGAAGTTTGCTGATGAGCGGCTGCATTTATTCACATCACGCCGCCCGGCGCGAATCCGCTTCCGTCGAAATGCTCGAACCCACCGGAGAAATGATCGTGATGGAACGGCCTCCCGCCCCAAAGCATGACCTTATCGTCGGCGCCGCTCCGGACGAAATGCACGTTTGGGTCGAGGGCTATTGGACGCGCGCCAATCAGCAATGGGTCTGGGTTCCCGGACATTGGGACGCCCGCCCGAATCCCGGCGCGACATGGGTTCCGGGACATTGGGACAAAAATCCAACAGGCCGCGGCTGGGTCTGGACGCCGGGTTATTGGGAATAATTGCCGCTCGTTCCAGCAAAGGAATT
>DASSNZ010000060.1:0-2932 GCA_035701135.1 Verrucomicrobiia bacterium | reverse complement strand
ATTTGATTGCAATGGGGACGAACCTGCGTTCATCCGTTTTCAAAGAGCGTGTTTGTTTTAGACTCGCCACGGCGCAATGCAAGAAAATTTTGCGGAAAGAAAAATAAAAATTCAGTCGCCTTACAAAATCCGAGTGAATCTCCCGCAATTGTCGCGGGTTGTTCAATTCGAATGTCCTTACTTCAATTCGCTTTCTATCCAAAGTGGCGGAGTATTGAAATTCCGGTGGATTTTCAAATCGGCGCGATTCGATCCATTTTCGTGCAGCCGGAATTTTCTATCCACGCCAATGAAAACTTGGAAGTTCATCCCGCGGGTTCTATTTTGGCTTCATGTTTCGTCCGTGCATTGATTTGCATGAAGGCAAAGTCAAACAGATTGTCGGCGGCACTTTGAGCGATGCCGCCGGGCAATTGCGCACGAATTTTGTTTCCGACCGCTCCGCCGCGTGGTTCGCGGAACTTTACAAACGTGACAACCTGAAAGGCGGCCATGTTATCATGTTAGGCGCGGGCAACGAATCCGAAGCGCGAGCCGCGTTGCGGGCATTTCCCGGCGGATTGCAGATCGGCGGTGGAATCAATCTCGAAAACGCCGCTTCGTGGCTCGATGCAGGCGCTTCGCACGTGATCGTCACGTCGTGGGTTTTTCGCGATGGCGGGTTGGACCGCAGGCGTCTGGCGGACTTGGTTGCGCGCATTGGAAAATCGCGACTCGTTCTGGATTTAAGCTGTAGGAAACGCGGCGAGAATTATTTCGTTGTCACGGATCGCTGGCAGAAATTTACCACGCTTGAGATCAATCCGGAAACGCTTGGAAGCCTGTCCGGGCATTGCGACGAGTTTTTGATTCACGCCGTGGATGTCGAGGGACTTTGCCGCGGAATAGATTCCGAACTCGTGGAGAAACTTGGCCAATGGACTCCGATTCCGACGACTTATGCCGGCGGCGCGCGCTCGCTCGACGATCTGGAGGAAGTCACAAGAAAAGGGCGGGGGAAAGTTCACGTAACCATCGGCTCCGCGCTGGATATTTTCGGCGGAACGGGCGTCCGATACGATGCCGTGGTCGCATTCAATCGGGCGTTGGAAAAGAGCGCGTTATGAACCTGCGCCAATGGCTTCGGCGGCATTCCTTGAAATTACTGGCAATTCGCGATACGCCGGAAGCCATTGCGGGTGGCGTGGCGATAGGGATTTTTTTCGGTTTCACGCCGCTGTTCGGATTGAAAACGCTTTCGGCGATTCTCGTGGCGTGGCTGACGGGCAGCAACATTCTCGCCGCGGTAATTGCAGGAACGTTGCACGATGTGATTCTGCCGTTCATGCCGGTCGTGTTTGTCTGGGAATATAAAATCGGTTTCTGGCTCCTCGCCTCTCCGCATCATTGGCCGGGAAGAATCACCAAGGTGCATCTTGCATGGCATGAATGGCGGAACTGGACGACATTTCTCACCATCGGTAAACCGCTGCTTCTCGGTTCGGTCATCTACGGCGCGCCTGCGGCGTTGGTTTCGTTTTTCGTGACGCGGATAATCGTCGCGCGCCATCAGCGCAAAAAAGCCCGCGAGTTGTTGACGGATTGAGAAATATTTAAAAAAAGTAGATGAAAAGTTAGGCGGCATCGCCTCCGCCTCCCACTCGCATCCGCTTGCGCTGGAAATCCCAAATACCAATCGCAATGCAAAAGACCGCCAAAAACAACGAACCAAGCGGCTTGATGCTGTGCTCGTCGTAGGCCTGATAAATTGAGTAACCACCAATGCAAATTCCGGCCGAAATAAAATACCACCACTTCCACTTTTCATCTTCTGTCTCGCTCTTGTTTTTCTTTACTGACGCGAGAGCTGAAGCGACGGTTTGTCGGGCGGAATCTGGCGCCGGTGAACGTGGTTGCGCGATCAATCCCGCGGCACTGACCGGTGCTGCCGCTGGAGGAGGCATGTTCCGCGCGATAATCTCATTGGCTGCGGCTGTGCCGTCGGCGCCGCAAACTGGACAAGCGACCGGTGATGGCATTCGACCTCCAACTGGCTCGACATCAAAAGAGTAACGCTGTCCGCATCCGCACTGAACCTTTATCGGAATCATAGTCGTATCCTTTCTGATCGTGATGCAACTGACGGGTGAATAAAAAAGAAGCGGGTGGAACCGAAGTTCCGCCTGTTCTTTTCCGGGGTCATGCCCGCGACTTTATGCTTTTATGGGTTTCGTCAAACCTTTCCTTTTTGACCGAAATGCCCATCCGTAAAAGGCCAGACCGTTCTCATTATGACGAATTCTTGCCGCGCAAATTGCGAGAAACTTGTGAAGATGTAGTAACGCAGCAGAGGCTCAAAATACAGCCACCCCACGTTGGCTTATTTAACTCCGATTATTTAACAAGCTTTGATGGATTATGGTGATACCAAAGCGGTGCCGTCGTAAGTCCAGTTGACATCGGCCCGGCCCGGGTCGCCGACGTTGGCGCCATTGGGATACGCCAGATAGTCATAGTTGAAGTAACTGGAGTGGCCGTCGAGAAAAGTCAGGTTCGCGCCGAAATCGTGGCGTGTTCCCAGGTGACGCAAGGAACCGCGCGGCACACCGTAGTCCGTGGAAGTAGTGGCGTAAGTTTTTTCCCTGGAATTGGCGCGGCTATCCGAAAATACGACGAATGCGGATGGATATCGCACGACGTTTGCCCGGAGCGGAATGCTGGTCGGCACGGCGCCCAGATTGCCCCGATAATTAATGCCGTAGCTGAATGCCACGCGCACCAGCGGATCCACACCATCAGCATTCAGAAACACTGCGTTGGGACAATTGAAGATGCTTTTGCTGTTCACAAAGTCCGCCGGAGCGGAGGCGTATTGGTTGAGCGGCTTTTGAGCGACGTAGTCTGGCAGTGCGTTGAACCATGCGCTGTTGCCGGTGCCGACGGCGGCAAAGGC
>DASSNZ010000059.1:0-7366 GCA_035701135.1 Verrucomicrobiia bacterium | reverse complement strand
AAGTTAAAAGAACATCCGCTCGACTATCCGATGCTCGGAAATCTCAACACGCGTCCGCGAACAACGTATCTGGCGAAATTGCGGAATGAAAATCCCGACATGAAAAGCAATCCACCGACATGAAATTGGAAACATTGAACATTGAACTCCGAACAGCGAACGCCGAACGGAATCGTCTCTGTCCCGCTTTCGATGTTCAGCGTTCGCTGTTTCGTGTTTGGCGTTTTTTGAATCACTGATATGGAAACCATCCAAGGCTCCGAACCGCGAATGCCCGATCCGAGAAAACCGTATCCGGTCACGGTGCTCGGCTATCCCGCCGAAATGATCGGGCCGAAGGAGAATTACCACAAAGTCAGCGAACAGATCGCCGGCGTTCAGATCAGGCATCCGCATCCAAAATTCTGGTTCATCGGTTTTACAATCTCCTTCGCGCTTTTCCTGATGTTCTGCGCGGCGGTGAGTTATCTGCTTTATTACGGCCCGGGAATCTGGGGAATCAACATTCCCGTCGCGTGGGGATTTGCGATCACGAATTTCGTCTGGTGGATCGGAATCGGCCATGCGGGAACGTTTATTTCCGCGATCCTTTTGTTGTTGCACCAGAAATGGCGGACCACCATCAACCGTTTCACCGAAGCGATGACGCTTTTCGCCGTGATCTGCGCGGGCATGTTTCCACTGCTGCATCTGGGCCGGCCATGGGTTTTTTATTTTCTGCTGCCGTATCCGGACACGATGGCGCTCTGGCCGCAATTCCGCAGTCCGCTGGTGTGGGACGTTTTCGCCGTCAGCACCTATTTCCTTGTCTCGCTGATGTTCTGGTATCTCGGCGTGATGCCCGATCTGGCAACGGTGCGCGACAAGGCGAAAACGAAATGGAAACGCATCATTTATGGAATGGCTTCGATGGGCTGGCGCGGCTCGGCGCGGCATTGGCAGCGTCATCAATCCGCTTACCTGTTGTTGGGCGGACTGGCGACGCCGCTGGTGCTTTCGGTTCACAGCGTCGTGAGTTTCGATTTTTCCGTCGCGCAACTTCCCGGATGGCATTCCACCATTTTTCCGCCTTACTTCGTGGCCGGCGCGATTTACTCGGGGTTCGCGATGGTGCTGAATCTTCTTATTCCCATCCGCCGCATTTATGGCCTGCAAAATCTGATCACCGTTCGCACGCTCAACAACATGGCGTGCGTGACGCTCGCGACGTGCTGGATGGTCGCCTACGGCTACATCATGGAGGCGTTCATGGCCTGGTACAGCGGCGATCCATTCGAGCAGGCGATGATGCTTGACCGCGCGTTCGGAAAATACGGCTGGATTTTCTGGGGACTGATGCTGGTCAACGTGGTGATTCCGCAATTGCTCTGGTCGCGCAAAGTGCGGACCAACGACATTGCGCTGTTTTTCGTCGCGCTCTCCGCCAACGTCGGAATGTGGGTGGAGCGTTTCGTGATTGTCGTGCAAAGCCTGCATCACGATTTCGTGCCGTCGTCGTGGGCGATGTTTTATCCGACGAAATGGGACTGGATGACGTTGTTAGGCAGCGTCGGATTGTTTCTCACGTTGCAATTCCTGTTCGTGCGTTACGTGCCGATGATTTCCATTTCCGAATCGCGCGAACTGATTGCGCAGAGAAAGGAGGGCAAATTGTGATCGAGGAAAAGCCCGATCTGACACCCGTGCTCGAACCGGAAATCGAATACGAAAAGAGAAAACTTTTCGGTCTGATGGCGGAGTTCGAGGAGCACGATGAACTTCTCGAAGCCGCCAGACGCGCGCACGCGAAAGGCTACCGGCGCATGGACGCTTATTCGCCGTTTCCGGTGGAAGGCCTGGCCGAGGCGCTCGGACATGAATACACCGCCGTGCCGCTTTTCACGTTGATCGGCGGCATGATGGGCGGGCTCGGCGGCTATTTCATGGAATGGTATTCGATGGCGCGATTGTATCCGCTGAACGTCGGCGGGCGTCCGCACAACAGTTGGCCGAATTTCATTCCCGTCACGTTCGAGCTGACCGTACTCGTCGCGTCCTTCGCGGCGTTTGTCTCGGTGTTTGTTCTGAACCGGCTGCCGCAGCCGAATCATCCGGTGTTCAATGTGCCGGAATTCGAGCGGGCTTCGATTGATCGTTTTTTCCTCTGCATTGAATCCGACGATCCGAAATTCGACCTGGAGCGGACGCGGAAATTCCTGGAGGAACTCGAGCCGGTGAAAATCTCGGAGGTGGAGGAGTGAAGATGAGCGAAGATGGGAGATGGAAGATGGAAGATAGCGTCGGAGCCGCAAGCCGGGCGGGCCATTTATCTTCTATTCTCTATCTTCTACTTTCTATCTGCTTTGCGCTTTGCGCCACCGGCTGCCGCCGCGACATGTTCAATCAGCCTTATGACAAGCCGTTGGAAAAAAGCGATTTCTTCCAGGACAACCACATGGCGTCGCGCCCGGTCGTGCCCAACACGATCGCGCGCGGACATCTCGATGCCGACGAGGCGTTTTACACCGGAAAAATCGGAACGAATCTCGTCACGACGTTTCCGTTTCCCATCACGCGTCAGGTGCTGCTGCGCGGCCAGGAACGGTTCAATATTTATTGCGCGCCGTGTCATGGGCGGACCGGCGACGGCGATGGCATGATTCCGCAACGCGGTTTTCCGCGTCCGCCTTCGTATCATATTGACCGATTGCGCCAGGCGCCGGTCGGACATTTTTTCGACGTCATCACGCACGGCTATGGAATCATGTATCCTTACGCAACGCGCGTGGAGCCGTCGGACCGCTGGGCAATTGCCGCCTACATCCGCGCGCTGCAACTGAGCCACGACGCGAAAATTTCCGATGTGCCGCCGGACAAACGGGCGTTGCTGGAGGGAATGAAATGAGGAGAACGGAAACATCGAACCTTCAAACTCCGAACTTCGAACCCGGCGAGTCGCGGCTCGCCAATGAATTTCCAACCTGCTTTTTGCCGCGATGAATTCCGAGCTTCAATCACGTCTCAGCCGACTCCAGATTATCTCGCTGGTTATCGGCCTCATCGCGCTTGGGGCGAGCGCGTTCGGCGCGTTTTCCGATTCACGGCAATTCTTTTTTTCCTATCTGTTCGGTTATTTGTTTTGGGTCGGACTTTCCCTCGGCTGCTTTGCGGTCGCCATGATTCATCAGCTCACGGGCGGACGCTGGGGATATCCGACGCGCCGTTTTCTCGAAGCCGGTTTCATGGTGCTGCCGGTCATGCTCGTGCTGTTCATTCCAATTTTTTTCGGCCTGCACGAACTTTATCCGTGGGCAAAACCGGCGGAAGTCGCGGCGGAGAAAGCATTGCAACAACGGCACGTTTACGAAAACGAGTGGGCCTACATCGCGCGGCAGATTTTTTTTCTCCTGATCGTCATCTGGATCGCCGCGCTGCTTCGGAAATGGTCGCTCGCGCAGGATTTCACTTCCGACGCCGCGCCGACGCGAAAGGCGCGCACGCTCAGCGGACCGGGCATTGTGATTTATGGGTTGCTCGGCACGTTCGCGGCGGTGGACCGGATCATGTCGCTCGAAAAACACTGGTACTCGACGATGTTCGCCGTGATCGTGATGGGCGGGCAAATCCTCGCGGCGTATGCCTTTTCCGTGATCGCGCTCACGCTCTGCAAAAACTCCGAGCCGTTCTCAAAAATTGTCACGCGCACGCAGTATCAACATCTCGGAAATCTGCTGCTCACGTTCGTGCTGTTCTGGACGTACGTGTCGTTCGGCCAATTGCTGATTATTTATTCCGGCGACATTCCGCACGAACTCGAATGGTATTTGCATCGCATCGCGGGCAACTGGAAAATCGTCATCGGCTCGGTCGCGTTGTTTCATTTTTTTCTGCCATTTTTCCTGCTGCTGTTCCGGCCGCTGAAGCGAAACTTCATCGCGCTCACCGTGCTCTCCGCGATGCTGTTCGTGATGCACATCGTAGATACGTATTGGCTCGTGATGCCGACGCTGCATCAGAACGGCGTGGTTTTAAGCTGGCAGGATTTTGCCGCGCCCCTCGGCATCGGCGGCGTGTGGATCAGCGTTTTCCTGTGGCGGCTGGCGCGCGCGCCTTTGATTCCGCAAAACGATCCGGGACTTCAATTTGCGTTCACGTATGAAACCTGACCGCGAAAATCGCAAATCTGATTCGCCCGAACGTTCGTCGCGATTCGGAACCGGAGTGTTAGGCGCCATCCTGGGTTTTCTCGCCGGCATTGGCGTTTTCCTCGGCCTGGCGCGGCGCGAGGAGGAGAAAGCCATTTCCGAAATGGCGCCGGAGGAATCGCAGGCCAGGCCGCAGGGTTTTCAGCGGCGCGGCGCGAGGGGATATGAGAAACGCGACGCGAACGCGAAGTGGATTTTCGGCGTGGTTGTGTTCCTGCTGGTCTCCGGAGTTTCCATGCATCTCGTCATGTCGCTCGTCATGGGCCACCTGAAAAAAACTCCCGCGCCGTCCGACGCCTGGACGGGAATGGCCGCGCGGCAAATGAGGAAAACTCCGATTGTTCAGACTTCCTTTCCGCGCCTGCAAATCGCGCCGGAAAAGGAACTGAAGGAATTGCGCGTGCGCGAGGAACTGGAATTGAACACATACGGATGGATCAACAAAACGGCGGGCGTGGTGCGGATTCCCATTGATCGCGCGATGGATCTGGTGCTGCAACGCGGATTGCCCACGCGCTCCGGAACAAACGGCGACAGGCTGGGGCCGTCGAGTTTTGAGTTGCAGCAACAACGTCCCGCCACGGCGGAACAGGAAATCAAAGGAGCAAAATGAAAATCCCGGACAAATTCCACGCGGCCCGACGCCGCATTCGACATTCAAAGTTCAACATTCGATATCCGATGTTATTCATTTTTCTTTGCGTCACGTTTTGTTTTTCAACCCGCGCCCAGTCGCTCACCGAAAGCAATCTCACGCAGATCACCTTCGATCAAAAACTGAATACCCGGATTTCGCTCGATCTTCCGTTTCGCGACGAGCACGGAAGGGCAATCCGACTTGGCGATTATTTCGGCAAAAAACCGGTCGTCCTCGTGCTCGGTTATTACGAATGCCCGATGCTTTGCACGCTCACGGCCAACGGCATGATCGAAAGCATGGAAGACATGAAATGGAGCATCGGAAGCCAATTCAATGTCGTTCACGTCAGCATCAATCCGGAGGAAACGCCGGAACTCGCGGCCGAGAAAAAGAAGAATTACCTGAAACGTTACGGTCGCGCGGGCGCGGCGGCCGGCTGGCATTTTTTGACGGGCAAGGAACCGGCGATCCGGAAACTCGCGGACGAAGTCGGTTTCCATTACGCCTACGATCCGACGGTCAGGCAATACGCGCATCCGAGCGGCCTGATCATCGTGACGCCGGAAGGCAGGGTGGCGAAATATTTTTTTGGCGTGACATTTTCCGCGAACGACCTTTACGCCGCGTTGAAAGGCGCGACGGACAACAAGGTCGGCTCGCCGATCGAACGGCTGGTTTTGCTGTGCTTTCACTACAGCCCGATCAAGGGCAAGTACGGCAAGGTCATCATGGCCGCGATCCGGGTTCTCGCCGTGATCACTCTGGCCGGCCTCGGCTGGATGTTTATCGCGATGATGCGCCGTGAAAAAAGGCGAAGCGCGGTCGCGAAAGTTTCGCGCGACACAACGCCGGCTGATTTTCCTCCGCGCCGTCCGCCAACTCCGACCGCGAGGAATGCGCCGCCACGAAAACGCGCGCGCTGCCGGAAATGAATTCGCATCGAGACACATGACTTTTCCGCTGTATCCACCCGAAGCTTCCCGAGTCGCGCAGCAGACGGATTATCTGTACTGGGGATTGCTCTGCATCAGCGCGGCGGTGTTGCTCGTGGTGTTCGTGCCGATGACGTATTTCCTGATGAAATATCGCCGCGGCAGAAAAGCGGACCGCACGCCGCTGGAATTGCCGGAAATCAAAATGGAAATCACGTGGACGATCATTCCGATCGTCGTCTTCACCGGTTTGTTTGCGTGGGGCGCGAATGTTTATTGGACCATTAAACGTCCGCCGCCGGACGCGATGGAAATCAACGTGGTCGGCAAACAATGGATGTGGAAAATCGAACATCCGGAGGGCAACCGTGAAATTGACGAACTCCACGTTCCGCTCGGGCGCGACATCAAGCTCACGATCACCTCGCAGGATGTCATTCACAGTTTTTTTCTACCGGCCTTCCGCATCAAACAGGACGCGGTACCCGGGCGCTATTCCACCTTGTGGTTCAAGGCCGACCGGCTCGGCACGTTTCATTTGTTCTGCTCGGAATATTGCGGCACGCATCATTCGGCGATGACCGGCCGGGTGATCGTCATGACGCCGGCGGCTTACCAGGATTGGCTCACGCGGGGCGCGCCCGGCCCGACGCTGGCGCAACAGGGCGCACAGTTGTTCCGCCAGTTCGGTTGCAGCGGTTGCCACGTCAACAGCACAACGGTTCATGCGCCGCCGCTCGAAGGCGTTTTCGGAAAACCGGTGCCGCTGCAAACCGGCCGGATTGTGACCGCCGACGCAGCGTATATTCGCGATTCCATTTTGCGTCCGTCCAAAGACATCGCGGCCGGATACACGAACGACATGCCGTCGTTCCAGGGCCATTTGAGCGAGGACCAGTTGTTGAGATTGATCGCGTACATCAAAAGCCTCGGCAGCGCGGCGCCAAATGAAACAAAGGGAGGGCAATGAAAAAATCAGAAATCAGAAATCCGAATTCGGAAATAACTCCGCGGGGAAACGCGCTGTTGATTTCGGCGAATCCGTTGCGCGCTTCCGATCTTCGGACCTGTTTCGGGATTCGCCGTCCGGATTTCGGATTTGAAAATCGCACATTATGAACACCACCGCGCCCGCTGAAATGCTCGTGCCGGCCATCCGGCGCGAGCCAAAGAATTACATCAACGAAAAACACACGCTGTTGTCGTGGTTGTTCACCACGGATCACAAACGCATCGGACTGCTTTATCTTTATTCGCTGCTGGTTTATTTCAGCATCGCGGCCATCGCGGCGGCGATGATGCGGATGGAACTGGTCACGCCACAGGGCGACATGGTCACATCGGAAACCTACAACAAACTGTTCACCATTCACGGAACGTTGATGGTCTGGTTTTTTCTGATTCCGTCCATTCCGACCGTGCTGGGAAATTTCGTTTTGCCAATGATGTTAGGCGCGCGCGACGTCGCGTTTCCGAAACTGAATCTCCTGAGCTGGTATCTGTTCAACCTGGGCGGATTGCTGGCGCTTTACGCGGTGACGTTCGGCGGCGTGGACACGGGCTGGACTTTTTATACGCCTTACAGCAGCACGTATTCAAATTCACACGTT
>DASSNZ010000058.1:0-3237 GCA_035701135.1 Verrucomicrobiia bacterium | reverse complement strand
AATTTAAAATCGAAAAACTCATTCCCGCCGCGCCGCCGGAACCGCTGAACTGAAGGTTCGTTCCCGCGAAAAAAGACGCGCCAAATTGCGGACTGATATTTCCGAGAACAACAGCGAGCGTTCCGTTCACTGCCAGACTGTTTGTGTTCCAGAGCAGACCGACGCCGGGCGTCGCGGGCTGAATTCCGGAAAACGTGCCCGAATACGCCGGCGCCTCAAATAATCTGAAATGATCTCCCGCCGTCACCACGCCCGACAGATTTGTGAGCAAGAGCGTTCCTCCAAAATTGAGCCGGCTTGATCGGCCCCCGATCCGCAACACATCGTTTGCAAACGATGATTTATCAAGCTTCATGCGGGTGATGCTGCCGGATTGCAGCGTCACGGAATTATTGACGGAAAACGCCCCGAGTGAAAACGCATTCGTTCCGGGTGCGAGAGTTCCGCCGGATTGAATTGTTACGGGTCCTTGAATCAGACCTTTGCCGCCGAGCGTTGCCGAACTGGAAACGTTGATCGGGCTGGTCGCGGTGGAACCGTTCACCAACAAAACGCCGCCGGAAACAGTGGTCGTGTTCGTGTAGGTGTTCACGCCGGCAAGCGTTAACACGCCCGCGCCGGATTTGAACAAACCGATGGGCGCGCCGTTTGGCGACGCGAGAATCGGTCCGCTGACGAGATGATCTCCAGCGCCCGAGAAAACAAAACTCCGTCCGCCCGTGAGCGAGCCGATGTATTGATTCGCGCCGCCTAACACAATCAGCCCCGCGTCCGACTGGATGTTGATGCTGTTTCCGCCGACGTTCAGGCGGATGGGGCCGTCGAGAAAATTTGTGCCCGAAAGATTTTCAATTGTGGCAACGCCGTTGTTTCTGCAACTCGCGTCCAAAGCGGCGGAAACGGTCACGGCGCCGTTCGCTCCATCCAATTGCAAAGTCGAAAAACCGCTGTTGTTATTGCGAATTTGAATGTTCGTTATGTTCAACAACGAATCTGGACTCGCCGCGCGCACAATGCCGTCGTTTGCCGAACTGCTGTTCCGGTCAATGTAAATCGTTCCGGAAAGTGAATTCGCGCCGCTCAGGACCAGCGCGCCCGCGCCCGTTTTCGCGAATCCGTTTTGACCGTCCAGCGGCGCGGCAATCGTGGCGGTATTCTGATTCACCGTAATGGATGGAGCGACGCTGGAATCGGTATCGAGCGTCAACGGATTTTCGTTTTCCGAAAGAATGGTCCAGTTCTGCGCGCCGGACAAATCGCCAAATTCCAGCGAACCGATGATGCGCGGCGAGTCAAGCGTCACGGTGCGATCCGAGGTAATATTGAGCGCGCTGAAATCCGCGTCCAGACCCGCGCCGTTGGCGATTCGTCCGCCGCTCCAGTTGTTCGTGTCGCCCCAATTTCCATCCGCATTGGAAATCCAGGTTCCGCTCGCGTAAACAATCGGCACGTAAATCGCGACTTCGGCAAAATCACCCGCGCCGGCGGTATCGGCGATTCGGACGGTAAAAAAATTTGTGCCGCCGTCGTTGAGTCCGGGAGTTCCGGAAAGCGTTCCGTTGGCGGCGACGTTCAGCCAGGCCGGGCCGCTGATTTTGCTGAAACTCAACGCGTCTCCAGGATCGGGATCGGTTGTTGTTCCGCCGAGATTCGCGGCGAAAATCTGTCCCGGCGCGGCGGTTCCGAAATCAAAATAATTTGTGAGAAATCGCGGCGGCAGATTGGTTTGCAGCGCGGCAATTTGCGCGGCGCTCATCGCGTAGTCGGCGATTTGCACTTCGTCCATTTTTCCGCTGAACAACGGATCGGCGGGAAACTGGCTTTCGCCAAGATAATTTTTCCTGGGACCAAAATCCGACGGCGCAATGGTGATGGTGTCCGACGACGCGGCGAGGACGCCGTTGGTGTAAAGCTTCGCGGCATTTCCGCTGACGGTCACGGCGACATGCTGCCATTTTCCGATGGCCAATCCCGCCGTTTCAACGATCTGCTCGCCGCCGCCGTTGCGAATCGCAAACCGCAATGTGCCCGCGCTGGAACGCGGCGTGAGAAACAGGTAATGCGCCGTGTCATTGCCGAAATCGAAAATGCGCTGCCAATTTCCGCCGCCATTCCAATATACCCACGCCGCGAAACTGAACGACGCGCCGTTTCCAAGATTTTCCGGGAGTTGAATGAAATTGTTGGCTCCGTTCAACACAACGGCCTGCCCATTTTTGCCTTCGACGTAATCGGGAATCCGGGCCGCGAAACCGTTGTTGCCGCAACCGGAACTGTCGAGCGTATCGTTCTCGAAATGAAATTGCGCCAGACCGCGAATTCCGCCCGGTGGCGGCGTTTGCGT
This sequence comes from Verrucomicrobiia bacterium, assembly GCA_035701135.1. Lineage (GTDB taxonomy): Bacteria > Verrucomicrobiota > Verrucomicrobiia > Limisphaerales > DASXHY01 > DASXHY01. The sequence goes on along the minus strand of DASSNZ010000058.1, from coordinate 893 downwards.
GTACGCCATGGCAGTTTTTCGATCGCGATAAATCAGGCCCGCGGGCGTCAATGTTCCATCATCCAACACCATTGCGCGATTGGTTCCGACCCAGTTGAAAATCGAATATCGCTCGACGAATGGCGCGTTCTCCAGCACATCGAGAAATTGGCCGATCACATTCGCCTGCTGCGCGGGCGTCGGCGTGTCATCGCACCAGTCCGCGCCGTAATTAAATTCCGTGACCCAGATCGGGCGTCCGGTCGTCTGCCAGATTCCGGCGAGATAATTGGAGAGCTGGTTCGCAGACCAGCCGCATTTGTAAAAATGAATCGGAATGTAATCCACGCGATAACCACGCGCGTCGGCCTGATTCATAAAATCATACAGCCAGTCCAGTCCGGTGCCGGTCGTTGCGGAATCCGAAACCGCCGGAGCGCCGAGACGCAGGCCGGATTGCATCAGGCCCGGCCATTGGGCGAGCGCATCGGCCACGCTCATGTTCGCCTGATCGCTTTTATCCGGTTCATTGAAGCCGAGCGCGTGAGTGGATTTTTGTTTGAAATTGAAATCGGAAAATGAACCGCCGCCGCCCCATTTCATCGGAACATATTCCGCGTTTAATGAAGAAGTGCGGCCGGAACCCCAGTCGTAAAACCAATACGGTTTAATCACCGCGCTTTCGCCGGCTTTGTCGTCCCAGCCTTTTTTCGCCGTCCAACGCCACGGAAAAACGCGCACAAACGCGATCGGCCGATCCAAACTCGCGTCCAGCAGACTGACTTCAACATCGCCGTCCTGCGCGACAAAAACTTTGCTCGCGCCGGTGCCGTCGGGATTTTGCGCGAAGGTCGCCATGTAACCGCGTTTCAATTTGAACGAATGAATATTTCGATCCAGCCCGCCGAGCGCCG
>DASSNZ010000057.1:0-5776 GCA_035701135.1 Verrucomicrobiia bacterium | reverse complement strand
GCGAATTTGCGAAATCCAGGTTCCATCGGTGACTTCGCCCTGAACCTGATCCGTCGCGTCGCCGCACTGGAATTTCACCGTCAACAAAACCTCGCCGCGTTTGCTGATGACGTTGGTCGCGCTGCAATCAAGTCCTAACTTTCCGCTGAACGGATAACGCGTCGAACCGATCTGCAGCCGTCCCGAGTAGGCTCCGTTCTTCGTGACGCGAATCGTAAAAAACCCGGAACTCTCCTGGCGCATCGCTCCGCTCTCGTAAAACAATCCGCTGTACGATCCGGAAATCGGCGCGAACGGATCGGGAATGAAATTCGCCTGAAGCACGACATTGGATTCCATCACGAACCGGATTTTTCGCGAACCGGAATTCACCGATCCGGTCCATCCGGCAAATCGCTGGCCTTTGGCCGGCGACGCGACGGCGGAATAGGTTTTTCCGGTTTTCATTTTTTCGACGCGCGTGCTCGTTGAAACCGTTCCGTCGCCATTCGTGATTATCGTCAGGATGGAAGGCGCGTCCGGAATTCCTAACACTTGTAACTGAAATGTTGTGCTGGCGCTTTGCGTTCCGTCTGAAACGGTCAGCGTCACCATCGCCGAACCTGTTTGTCCGGAAATCGGCGCGAGCGTCACGGTGCGATTTCCATCCTCGCCGCCGAAAACAATATTGCCGACCGGCAACAGCGCCGGCGCGGACGATGTCGCGGTCACGACCAGATTTCCGGCAGGCGTTTCCGGATCGTTCACGGCAAATGGCAGCGGGCCGGCGCTTGCGTTGATTGCGATGGACTGATTGGGAATTGCGCTGATCGTTGGTTTTCCGTTCACGTTCACAACGAAACTGCGCGTCACGATGTTATTGCTCGGTTGTCCGTCGTTTACCGTCACTGTAATTGTCGCGGAACCGGATGCGCCTGAAACCGGCGTGAATGTGAGCGTTCCCGTTGCGTTCGGGCTGGTGTAACTGACGGACGGATTGGGAATCAAAGCGGGATTGCTCGAAGTCGCGGTGACAGTCAGCGTTTGATTTTCAGCGCTGGAACCGGACGTGATTCCCGAGAGTGGAACGGATTGCGTCGCGGCATTTTCATTGATGGAAAGATTGCTTAGAGCGGTGAGCGTTGGCGGTTGATTGTCGGTAGCCGAAACCGGAACCGTGTAGGAAACTTCCTCGGAAAAGTCGCTTTCCAATCCGATGGCGTTAAAAGCCGTCGCCGCGAAATAATAAGTCACGCCTTCCTGCAATCCCGTGACGGTCGCGTTCGTGACATTGCCGACAGTAACTTTGTTGGTGTAATTCCGGCTGGCAACGCCGTAATAAATGTTATAGCCCGTCACGCTGGAATCCGTGCTGGGACTCCATTGCAACGTCACACTCTGCGACGCAAACGCGGATTGTAGTCCGAATAACGCGCAACTGAAAACGAGGAGCGTGAGAAACCCGCGCCGCGTCCAACACCATGCGACTTTTTGTTCCATCAATGAGCTTGCTCACGCAGGGGAATTGCCAACGCGGGCAAAGGCTCATTTCAAATCACGCCGGCCATTGGCATCATTCGCAAACACGCCGGTTTGATGAAAATTATTTTCGGTGCGAATAAATTCTCAAAAAGGAGAATGGCGTTTTTCTCTGATTTGCGACGGAATTTTTCAAGACAACCCCGGCGCGGAATTGTCCAAAAAAGGAGCAACTGCGCGGGTTCCTTTGCTTGCGAATAGTTGAACGATTCTTCCGAAACCGTGGCCTCCGGTTACGTTGCAGATTCACGAATTGCCACGAATTCAAATTCGTGAAAATCCGTGTAATTCGTGTCTCAATTTCCCGGAATTTTTCCTCGGTCGTGTTTGAAATTCAGCGCGTCGCAATCCTGCGTTTCGCGGGCGACGCCGCGCATTCATTCCAGACACGTTGCAGCACTTCCTTGCTGTAGGCGAGATGATGTTTGTCCGGCGTAAAAACTTCGAGCGTAATGGTTCCATTGTAACCGGCGGATTGCAGCGCGCGAATGTAATAGTCCAGTTGAATCGTTCCCGCGCCGAGCGGCAGATGCAGATCCGCGCTGCCGCCTTTGTTGTCATGCAAATGCACATGGCGCAGCCGCGAACCGTACACTTTCAGAATTTCGTCCGTCGTATTGTAATCGGTCAGCAGATTCGCATGGCCGATGTCCAGGTGAAGTCCGAGTTCCGGCAACGGATCGAGCAATTCGGAAAGTTGTTTCACGCTGTTGAAACTGCCCGGCAGATTTTCAATCATCAAACCCACACCCACTTTGCGCGCCACCTCGAACAACTCGCGCAGGCTCGCCAGATTTCGATCAATCACAAAACGCCGGTCGTGCATTGGCGCGTTGCTGTCGGGATGAAGATTCATCCATTTCGCGCCGAGTTCGGCGAACAGCGGAAGGCATTCCTTCAGTTCCTCCACGGCGGCGCGGCGAATGGATTCAAACGGGTTGCACAACGGCAGGTAATACGCCGTGTGACCGACGACCGCCAATTTGTTTTTCTCCAAAAAATTTTTCAGTGCGCGCGCGTCCACTTTTTTCGGAATCGCCAAAGGCGGTTCAAGCGTCAGATCCACGAACTCGAAACCCATTTCCGCCATCCATTGAACTTCCTTCAACACATCGCGTCCAGGATGATTCATTGTGCCGATGAGCATGGTCAAATCTCCAGGGGTTTGTTTTTTGGCAGCAACGCCGCGAACCATCCGCGGCTGTCAAGCAGGCGAATGCGCTCGCGTTTCGGACGTTTCGATGCGACGGGCGGCTCCAGTCGCAGTTTTTTATAAAGTGATTCCGGCAACGCCGCCGCCCGTGTCGGACAAAGCCAGCCATAAACATTTAAAAGTCCTTTCAACAGTGGCCAATCGTCTTCTAGCCTAACAAGTAATCGCGCCCAGTTCAGTTTCGTTCCGGCGGCGTAAAGCAGATTCATCACGTCCGTCCAATCGCAGTGGTCGCGTTGCAAAATGTAAAGTTTGCACCACGCCAATTCCTCCATCGGCACGACCCGCAACGGCTCGCCGCGCATTGAAAGCGGTGTCGAGTTCTCAAACCAAAGATTATCCACCTGCGCGCGCTGATTCGCCATGGACCAGATGATGTCCACAATCACGCCATCGCGCGTGCTGCGGTAAATCCATTTTCGGTCGTAAGGCAATTGCGCGAAATAATCCTGAAATCCAGCCTTTGCCAGCGCCGCAACTGCGCGATCCCGATCATTTTGAAAAATATAAAAATCAATGTCCTTTGTGTTTCGCCAGCGACCCGTGTAAATCGCCAATGCGAAACCGCCGCCGAGCAAAAAATCAATTTCCGCGTCGCGCAACGCGTGAATCGCCGCGCGATAAATTTCCCATTGATCCGGCGAAATGGCGTCGGCCCATTCAAACTGAAGTTTCGGTTTGCGAAGCGATGTGTTTTTTTTGGATTGAAAACGGTTTGAGGTTTCTCTCGAAAAATTTTTTCGCGAGTGCGCGGGCCGTTTCTGAATTCGATTAGCCATTGATGATTTCGCCGCCGTTGGGATGCAACACCTGCCCGGTCATGTAGGATGAATCGCTTGACGCGAGAAAAACATAACACGGCGCGACTTCCATCGGCTGCCCGGCGCGTTTCATCGGAACGTCGGTGCCGAACGTGGTCACATCTTCGGTTGGAAAAGTCGAGGGAATCAGCGGCGTCCAGATCGGTCCGGGCGCGACGCCGTTGACGCGTATTCCTTTGTCGGCAAGCGATTCGGACAATGATCGCGTGAACGCCACGATCGCGCCTTTCGTCGCCGAGTAATCCAACAAATGTCCGCTGCCGCGATACGCCGTAACGGAAGTCGTGTTGATAATCACCGCGCCGCGTTTGAGATGTTTCATCGCCGCTTTTGTGAAATAGAAAAACGAAAAAATATTCGTGCGAAACGTTCGCTCAAGCTGGTCGCGGCTGATGGCTTCGATGCTTTTTTGCGGATGCTGTTCGCCGGCGTTGTTCACCAGAATGTCCAGCTTTCCGAATTCCGAAACGGTATCTTCGACGATTTTTTCGCACGTCGTTTCCCAGCCGATGTCGGCCGGATGTAAAACGCATTTTCGGCCTTCCGCTTCGACGAGGCGTTTGGTTTCTTTCGCGTCCTCGTGTTCGTTCAAATAAGTGATCGAGACATCCGCGCCTTCTCGCGCAAAAAGCACGGCCACCGCGCGTCCGATGCCGCTGTCGCCGCCGGTGATCAACGCCACCTGGTCTTTCAGCTTTCCGCTGCCGTGGTATTCGGGCGGCGCGACTTTCGGGCGCGGAGCCATTTTATGTTCGCGCCCCGGCTGTTGTCTTTGTTGTTGTGGCGGAAACGCGTTTTTTCCGTCCGATTTTTTCGGCATAGATTCAGTTTTTGAGGCAAATTGTCAGGCGCGATCATGAACCGCCATGGCGCCTTCGTGATGTGCGCAATGAGCGCAGCAGAAAAATTCAGTTCCGGATTCGACGCCGTGGCCGATGATTTTGCAGCCGCAATGCGCGCACGTCGGCGCAAGCGAATGAATGGCGCACTCGAAAGAATCGAAATACCGGGAAATTCCGTTCACAACGATTTCCAATGGTTTGTCGTATTCGTTACCGCAAACTTCGCATCTCATAAAAACTCCTTTTCCTTTTTCCGTTGAGCCGGGAATTTTCCTGCGGAGCCAAAATGGACTCACGATCGCTCTTCGCGCCGACGGCTCTCGCGTTCGGCTTCAAGCGCCTGATCATGTTCGGCGTCTTCGACGCCTTCTTCGACCAGTTTTTCGTTGTAGGTTTGTTCGTCTGCAGCCGGGACGGTTTCCGCCCTTTTGCCCGTGGAATCCGGCGTGGTTTCCCAACGTTGATCTTCCGTCAGCGTTTCCGCTTTGGTCGGAGTGGGATTCAAACGTTCCTGGCCTTCCAATTCACGCAACGCCTCCTCGAAATCAGATTCAATCACGTTTTCCCTGTCGCGTCCTTTGACGACGGCAATTTCCCTCGCGCGTTGACGAACCATTTCCGGCGTGACGGTTCCCAATCCTTTTCCGTGCTCGCTCAACCGGCCTTCTTCAATCTGGTTCTGTTTCATTGCGACATTTGCAAAAACGTTTCACGGAACAGGCGCGGGCGGAACGATGGGCGCGACGGTTGAAGGCGCTTGATCAGCCGGAACGTACGTCTGCGTGGCGCCGCCAATGTCATAATCGTAGGGATCTTCTGTGCCGCCGCGATAAGTATGGCAACCCGCGAACGCAAGCGCGCCGCAGAGAACAGCGAGATATTTCAAGTATTTCATAACACCACCTTCGGTTTCGTTCCCGGCGGTAACAACGGAGGTAATGACCCACCGTTCAATGGCTGTCGAAATTCGCGCCCCAGGTCGGCCCTTCGCAACGCGGGCCTTCATCGGTCCACACCAGACGATCAATAAACATTTGCCGCGCCTTCATGTTTTTGTCCCACGCGTGGTAAATCAGAAATTCCGTTTCGCCGTCCGGCCCGGTTGCCACACACGCGTGGCCCGGCCCGATGACCTGCCCGGGAACTGTTCGCAAAACGCGCGGACCGTTTTCGTTTCCTTCATCGGAATACGGACCGGTCACGTGATCGGAAACGCAGAAATCCAGGCCGTAAGTTTCGTTCTCCCATCTTCCGCCGCTGTAGAAACAATAATAACGTCCGCCGTGCTTTCGCAAAAATGGACCTTCGATTGTGTGCCAGTCCCATATCCTGTCATACATCGGGCGATTTGCCTGAAAACGTTGCCAGTCCGAGCGGGCGCG
>DASSNZ010000056.1:0-11318 GCA_035701135.1 Verrucomicrobiia bacterium | reverse complement strand
CGACGGTTATGTGTGGATCGGATGCGACGATGGCGTGGCGCGTTTTGATGGTTTGCGTTTTGTTTCGTTCGGCGTTCGCGACGGCTTGCGCGGCGGTCCGGTGCGCGCGCTGTTGGGAGACAGCCGCGGCGCGCTCTGGGTGGGAAGCGCCGAGGGTTTGAGCCGCTGGGCGGACGGATATTTCACGACGTTTACAACAAATGAAGGATTGCCGGCCCGTGCGATCACCGCGCTCGCGGAAGACGCCAACGGGCACATTTGGGTCGGCTCGGAAAATGGACTGGCGATTGGAAAAAACGGACATTTCGCGGTTCCGGTTGGCGGTGAAATATTCAAAGGAAAACCGGTCACGACATTGTTCAAGGATCGCAAAGGCAATATGTGGATCGGCGCGACCGGCGCGGGAATTTTTTGTTTTCGAAACGGAAAATTTTCTCCGTTGAATGATGGGTCGGTAGAAAGTTTGTTACAGGATCCGCATTGCATTTTGATTGATCAGAGCGGACCGATCTGGATCGGCGCGGGCGATGATTTTGTATTGTGCCGCGTCGGCGGCCAGTGGCATCGCTTCCGCATTCCGCGTCATCTCGCCCGGCCTTACATCACCGCGCTGGCCGAAGAACCGGACGGAACTGTTTGGGCCGGCTCGATCAGCGAAGGGTTGTTTCAATTTCGCGGAGGCAAACTCGCGGCGTTCAATGCCGGAAGCGGTTTGCCGGACAATCTTGTCGAATCGTTGCTCGTGGATCGCGAGGGAAAATTATGGGTCGGCACGGATTCCGGTTTGAGCCGGCTCCGGCGCAAAAGGCTTTTCGCGTTTGGCCAAAACGACGGTTTGGGTTACGGCGCGGTGCAATCCATCGCGGAAATCGCGCCCGGAATTATTTGGGCAGCCAAAGCGAATGGCGGATTGTGCCGATGGGCGGGAAGAACATTCAGCCGCGTGGCCGCGCCAGGTCTGGACGGCGATCTGCGCGTCCATGCGTTGCTCGCGACTCACGATGGCGGTTGCTGGGTTGCCGACGAAAAGGAATTAAGATTTTTCGAGAACGCGGCGGATTCACCTGTGGAATCAAAAGCCGACGCGCTCACGAACGCGGATGTGATCGCGCTCGCGCAAGGCGCAGACGGCGCAATTTGGGCCGGAACGCGCTACGGAAAATTATGGCATTGGCAAAATTCCCGGTGGACGCGCAAAGAAAATTTTGAACCGAATTGCGCGATCACCGCCATTGAGCCAGACCGCGACGGCGGACTGTGGATCGGAACGGATGGGAACGGTTTATTTCGCTTGCGGAATTCCCAACACACTCAATTCAACAAGAACAACGGATTGGTAAGCGATTCCATCCGCACGCTTTATCTGGATGCGCAAGGAACACTTTGGATCGGCACAAGCGGCGGCGGATTGAGCCGATGGAACGGGCGTGAAATCAAGACTTTCACAACGCGCGAAGGTTTGCCGGATAACACCATTTCGCAAATTCTCGAAGACAGTTCCGGTCGTCTCTGGCTCGGAAGCAACCAGGGCGTCGCGTCGGTGAGCAAGCGTGATCTGGAAGAATTGGCGAATGGAAAAGTGCCCGCGATTTATCCGAAAATTTTCGGGTTGGCGGACGGAATGTTGTCCGAGGAATGCACCAGCGGATTTTTCCCGGCGGGCCTGAAAATCAAACCGGGTTTGCTGTGGTTTTCCACCGCGAAAGGAATTGTTGTTGCGGATGCGCGGCCTCACGCGGCGGACGTGATTGCTCCGCGCGCGGTGGTTGAGGAAATGCTTTTGGACGGCGTTGGCTTTGCCGGTTTTCAACCGACGGAAATGAGTGAAAGATCTCCGCGCGCAAACGGCGGAAAAGCGGAACGGGAATTTCATATTAAACCCGGCCGCCATCGCCTGGAATTTCGTTACACCGGTCTTGGATTCGATGCGCCCGAGCGGATGCGTTTTCGCTATCAGCTTGAAGGATTGGATCCGGACTGGGTTGAAGCGGGAACGCGCCGCGTCGCATTTTACAGTTATGTTCCTCCGGGAAAATATCGTTTTCGCGTCATCGCGTGCAACAACGACGGCGTTTGGGATGAAACCGGAGCGACGGTCGCTTTTGTCGTGATGCGCCATTTCTGGCAGGCCGGCTGGGTGATTTTTCTTGGAGTCGCCGGAGTTTTGATTTCCGTCGGCGGCGCGGCGCGCTTCATGGAAAAAAGAAGATTGCATCGCCGCCTGGTTCATCTGGAACAGGAACGCGCTTTGCAACGCGAGCGGGCGCGCATTGCGGAAGATTTGCATGATGATCTCGGTTCGTCGCTCGCGCGGATTTCGCTGTTGAGCGGACTTGCGAAAGCCGATAAGGAAAATCCCGGGCAGGTGGAATCGCATGTAAATAAAATCGCGCAATCCGCCGCGCAAACGGTTCGCGCGCTGGAGGAAATTGTCTGGGCGGTCCGACCCGGAAGCGATTCGTTGCAAAGCCTCGTCGAATACATCGCGCATTTTGCGAGCGAATTATTCGAGGGAAATACCACCCGCTGCCGACTCGATCTCCCGCATGATTTGCCGCCGCGCGCGCTGCCGCCCGATGTGCGGCATAATATTTTTCTCATCGTGAAAGAAGCGTTGACCAATGCTTTGAAACACGCATCCGCCGGCGAAGTCCGCGTTCAGGCCAAGGTTTCGATGAACACTTTGGAAATTACCGTTCAGGACGATGGCAATGGTTTTGATCCGAACATTCCGCGCGCCGAAGGAAAACAAAACGGCCTGGGCAATATGCGGCGTCGCGCCGAAGCCGTGGCCGGAACGCTCGACGTTCAGACCGCGCGTGGAAAAGGAACAGTTGTGAAACTCATCGTGAATTTGAAAAACATTTCGCCGGACGCCGCCAGTTGAGAATGAACCGGTTCTTTTGCATATTCATGCGGTTGCGCCGGCATCTCGTGTTCTGCCATTGGTTGGCAAATGATCGCGAGCGTTTCAGACATTATGCCGATTAAAGTTGCCATTGTGGAAGACGACGAAGGAATCCGCGCGAGCCTTGCATCGCTGGTGCGCCGCGCGCCGGATCTTCGACTGACCGGTGATTACGCCGACGCCGAGACCGCGTTGAAGGAAATTCCCCGCCGCACGCCGGATGTGGTTCTCATGGATATTAATCTGCCGGGAATGAACGGCGTCGAATGCGTGCGGCAATTGAAAGCGGCGACTCCCGCGGTTCAATTCCTGATGCTTACGGTTTACGAGGACAGCGAGTCGCTTTTCAATTCCTTAAAAGCCGGCGCGAGCGGTTACCTGCTCAAGCGCACCGCGATCAATCGTCTCGTGCAATCCATCCACGACGTCCACGATGGCGGCTCGCCCATGACGCCGCAACTGGCGCGTCGCGTCGTGCAATTTTTTTCCAAACCCGCCGAAGACCATTCATCCGTCGCGCGGCTGACGCCTGGCGAGAGGGAATTTCTCGATCAACTCGCAAAAGGCTATGCGTACAAGGAAATCGCCGACCGCATGAAAATCAGCATAGACACGGTGCGAAGTTACGTGCGCGCGGTTTATGAAAAATTGCACGTCCACTCGCGCACCGAAGCTGTGGTAAAATATTTGCGAGGTTGAAGCGGTTTGAAAAATCGCGTTTCGAGAACGCGGCGTCAACGCATTTGCGCCATGACACGCGCCATTTCCAAAACGGTTTGGGCCGCTTCGGTTCCGCGATTGTGTTTCGTCCCGAGGCAGCGCACGCGCGCCTGTTGTTCGTTTTCCAGCAATAAAACTTCGTGAATGACGGGCACTTCCGTTTCCACTTGAATTTGCATCAGCGCGCGACTGACGGCGTCGCCGATGTGCGCGGCATGAACGGTTTCGCCGCGCAAAATCAATCCGAGACAAACGATTCCTGAAAACTTTTTTGTCCGCGCCAGCTTCGCCGCCACGACCGGAATTTCAAACGCGCCGGGGACGCGGACGATTTTTATTTTCGCGCCGGCTTCTTTCAATTCCGCTTCGGCCGCCTTCAACATCGCGTCCACGTAACGCGCGTTGTATTGCGAGGCAATGACGGCGATTTTTTTTCCCGCGGCACGAACTTTTCTGGACTGTGATGGAATCAACATTTTATGAAATCAGCGGCATTGTTCCAAAAACTTAAAGTATTCATCGCGCGAAATCCCGGCGGTTTTGAGATTGTTCCGATCACGAAAACTGGAATTTCGCGATAAGCCGGAATCACAACCGGGCGGGCGGTGCCTTGCCGAAAATAAAGAACGATGGCTGCCTTCCTGGCGCACGAATTGAAAACCTGCGGCGATAAAAACTCGTTCAAGTGTTTTCCAGTCAACAGGCGAAAACCTGGGCATAAGCAATCAAGCCGCAACTGGCGCGGTATGCTTTTCAAAACAAATCCAATCGGGACCTTGCCAGCGGGAACCGTCGTTTCGATACCCCGCGTCTTCCAAAACTTCGGCGAGCGTGCCATGTTGTTCCGCCGTTTTAATGAAAAGCTTCACGGCTTCATCCAGCGCCGCCCGCGCGGTTTCCGCGTTTTCACCGGAACTCGTCACATCCAAAGGCATGGCGTGCGCGATGAACTGATTGCCCTCGCGCCAGATTTGGACCGTATAATCAATATTCATTGATTCCATTTTAACATGAAGAACGCGAAGAAACACGAGCCAAATTTTGTTTCGCGCCGGTTGAGGTTTTGCGGGACGCCTTACTGCTTTAAAAACTTTTTCCATTGATCCGATTCGGCAATTTGCCTGATGACAGTATTCCGATCCGCAATAAGCCGTCTCATGTAGCTTTTCAGAAAAAGAAAATCGGCGATCTTGCCGATAAATCCAAATGGAGAATCGAATTCAAAAACGTCGCGCATTCTCGTCCCGTTCTCCGCTCTCTCAAAAAAATGTTGGTGCGTGAATTGCCGAAACGCCCCTTGGATCATTTTGTCCTCAAAGAAATTCGGGCGATCCATTTTGGTAATTTTAACCGATAAGCGTTGGCGGATGAAAAAATGTGTCGCTTCCCATGTGACGGTTTCTCCCGAACCAATCAAGCCGCGGGTCGTTCCGGCAACCGCCCGTTCTTTTGATTTTTTCGTGGAAGTTTCATGTAACTCAATCGAACGGCAAAGATCAAACACACGTTCAACCGGAGCATTTATTTCCGTGTTGATGCAAATGACGGGCATCTCAAAAATTGAGAATTCAATAAAAATAAATAATCAACAAAGAGGTTGATCCAGGATTTTCACTGCCCCGCGCCATCCGCGCCGCCGCCGTCCAGGTCAATTAAAATATCGCGCGGCTCCGCGCCTTTGCTCGGGCCGACGATGCCGCGATTTTCCAATTCATCCATGATTCGCGCCGCGCGCGTGTAGCCGAGGCGCAAGCGCCGTTGCATCAGCGAAACGCTCGCCTTTTGCTCGCTGCGAATGACCTCGATGCATTGCTGGATCAAATCCTCATCCTCGTCAATGCCGCTTTCGCCGCCGAAACTCGCCACGGGTTTTGAAAGCTGCTGGTGAATTTCCATTTCGTAACTCGGCTTGGCCTGGCCCGCGATGAAATCCACGACGCGTTGAATTTCCCCATCTGTAATCAGCGCGCCCTGCGCGCGAATCAATTTCGCCGAACCGGGCGGCAGATAAAGCATGTCGCCCTTGCCTAACAATTTGTCCGCGCCCATTGCGTCGAGAATCGTGCGCGAATCCACTTTCGCCGCCACCTGAAACGCGATGCGCGCCGGAATGTTCGCCTTGATCACCCCGGTGATGACATCCACGCTCGGGCGCTGTGTGGCGACAATGCAATGAATTCCCGCCGCGCGCGCCATTTGCGTAATCCGCGCAATCGCCATTTCGACATCCGCGGGTGCGACAAGCATCAGGTCCGCCAACTCATCAATGATCACGACGATGTAACTCAGTTTCTCGGGAATCACGATGTCGTCCTCGCGCGGCACCACAATTTCCTCGTCCACTTCGACGGCAAAACCTTCCGCGCCCGGCTCGACTTTTTCCTTTCGCGCCACAAGCGGAAGTTCGGGTTCCTGCTGCGGAATCGGTTTATTTTTGGGACGCGAATTGAACGACGCGATATTGCGCACGCCGACTTTCGCGAAAATCTGGTAACGCTTTTCCATTTCGTTCACGACCCAGCGCAATGCGAGAATCACTTTTTTGGGATCGGTCACGACGGGAACAACAAGGTGCGGCAGCGCGTTGTATTGCTGCAGTTCGACGACCTTTGGATCAATCATCACGAAGCGCAATTGATCGGGCGAAAATTTGTAAAGCAACGACGCGATGATGGAATTGATGCAAACCGATTTGCCCGAGCCGGTGCTGCCGGCGATCAGACAATGCGGCATTTCCGCGAGATCGGCGATGATCGGATGTCCATAAACATCTTTTCCCAGCGCGAGCGGAATGCGCGCTTTGCTGTTGCGCCATTCGTCCGATTCCAGCAAATCGCGCATGATGACTTTGGTTTTGACGAGGTTCGGGACTTCAATGCCGACGGAGCTTTTGCCGGGAACGGGCGCGAGGATATTGATGCGCTCGGCTTTGAGCGCGGCGGCGAGATTGTTGCCCAGGCCTTGAATTTTTTCCAGCTTCACGCCCGGCGCGGGATGCAATTCGTAACGCGTGATCGTCGGACCTTTTGTAATATCGCCCAGCGCGACTTCGATTCCGAATTGCGCGAGCGTCTGCTGCATCAGGCGCGCGTTGGCCATCAATTCCTCGCGCGATTCCGTCGGCTTCAAACTCAAATCGGGATGCTGAAGGAAATCCAGCGTCGGGTATTTGTAATTGCCGATCATCGGCGTGGACGCGACGGTAATCGGTTTGGGACGCTTCGGCTGCAGCTTCGGTTTCGCGGGCACGGGAACGGAATTGTCGGTGATGGTGACGGGTTGTTCCGGTTTTGTTTCGTCCGCTTTTTCCGAGTCGTTTTTTTCTCCGTTTTTCGCATCTGATTTTCCGAGAATATCGGCCGTGCTCGCCGCGGCGATTTCCCGCGCGGAAATGACTTCGCCTTCGTCCGCCGATTCGGGTCCGGGCGCGGTTTCGTTTGCAGCGGATTTTTTTCCGCGGCCGGTTTTGGCCTGCGGAACGCTCAGATCGCGAACGGTCGGTTCAGGAACCGGTTTCAGGTCCGCGCCAATTCCCGAATTGGAGCGCTCGACTTCCTGCTCCAATTTTTTTGCCTGCTTTTGCAAATCGCGCGCCTTGCGTTCGAGCGCCTGTTCCTCCGGCGAAAATGTTTTTTCCAGATTTTGAAATCTCGCGGCCCAGACCGCGCGCACCCATTTGCCGAGCTGAAAATTTGTCAGATACAAAAGACTGATCAAATAAATCGTTCCGTAAACAATCGTCGCGCCGACGGTTCCGAGCATCCAGAATAAATATTCGTACTGCACCATTCCGATGAATCCGCCAAGGCTGGGCGCGTCAATCGAATGGCGAATTTCCGTCAAAAATTGCAGATGCCGCAGGTCGAGCAGATGCAACAGGCCCATCGAAGAAACCAGAAGAACGATTCCCCAGGCCCACCGGCGTTTCAGATACGCGAACACTTCGATCCAATACGCCATTCCGTAAAAGGCCAGGAGCACGGGCAAAATGTAACCGGCGAAACCGAAAATAAAAAACGACGCATAAGCAACCCGCGCGCCCAGCGGCCCGATCCAGTTGTGCGCCGGATGATTCGGCGGAATCAGGGTAGTCGGAAGATCGTAACGGTCGAAGGAGAGTTGCGCGACGAGCAGCAGCAACGCGGCCGCCAGCAACACGACACCGATGATGTCGTTGAAGCCGTGGGATGAATCCGAATCCGCCGCTGCTTTTCGTGCCATGCGCCGAGATTAGCAACGCCGCATTCAGACTTCAAAGTTGAATTTCTTTCGAGGCGACGGTCCGAAGAACAAAAAAAACCTGCTCAACGTTTCTTGTGGCGACGATTTTAAAGCGGTCCGGAGTACGCCAAATCTGAATGCCAAAAATTCAAAATCCGAGAGAAATCCGAATTCCAAAACTGCCCATTCCTGATTATCGAGAAACCGGGAGATCAGAATGTTTTCCCGGCTGCGGAAATCATTGATTTGACAATATGGCCGCATGTCCTAAGTTGAAGCTTCGCAAAAGGAAAAACTATGAAAATCACACGAACAGTTCTGTTGAAAACCACTGCCACTGTCGCGCTCATGGCCGGGCTTTGCCTGCCCGTTTTTCGATCCAGCGCGGCGGATTCGACCACGGCGAGCACGAAAACCATCACGGGCGAAGTCGTGGATTTAATGTGTTACCTGGACCACGGCGCGAGCGGCGAAAAGCACGCCGATTGCGCACAAACCTGCATCGAATCCGGCGGCCCTGTGGGTTTGTTGACCAAAGACAAACAACTTTATCTCGTGATCGGCCAGCACAAACCGATGAACGACAAACTCGCCTCGCTCGCATCCAAAACCGTCACGCTCAAGGGAAAAGTTGTTGAGCGCAACGGAATGAAAATGATCGAGAACGCTGAAATTCAAAAGTAATTCATTCTCCGTTTAACGCGGAGTTTTGATCTGGGCGAATGAACGGATTTTTAGCCGGACTGAAACAACCGGAATATGTCCACGTCCTGATCAATCATCTTCCCATCACCGGCCTTTTCGCCGCGATGCTCGGACTTGTCGGCTCGCTTCTGATTCGGAAGCGGGCCGCCGTTTTTTTATCCATGATTCTGGTCGGGCTTTTCGCGATTTCAGCGTGGCCGGTTTATGTCTATGGCGAAAAAGGCTTTGACCGGGTTTACGCGATGTCGGACGACGACGGCGCCGCGTATCTCAAGCATCACAAAAAACTGGCGGAAGAATGGATCTGGGTCTTTTACGTTACGGCAGCGGCTTCTGCCGTTGGAATTGCCGCAGGATTGAAATGGCCGCGCTCCATCTGGATTTCCGCGGTAATTGTTTTGCTCCTCACAATTGGAAGCCTTGTCGCGGGAGGTTTTATCGCGGATTTCGGAGGAAAAGTTCGCCATCCCGAATTTCAAAAAGGTCCGCCGCCAAAAGATCCGGATGAAAACGCATTTTTCAAAACGCCTTGGAATCCGGTCGGGCAATCGGCCTTTTCGTTTCCATGCGCTCGAAAAAATCCGCCGGGAAAAGAATTTCTCCAGTCGTGCTGACCATCGGGCATTCGACCCGAAGCATTGAGGAATTCATTCGTTTATTGCAAGCGCACGAAGTCACCTGCCTCGCGGATGTGCGCACAATTCCGCGCTCACGGCACAATCCACAGTTCAACGCCGATTCTTTGCCGGCTTCGCTGAAAACCGCCGGAATCCGTTACGTTCACATCGCCGAACTCGGCGGTTTGCGTCACACGACGCGCGATTCGATCAATGGCGGCTGGCGCAACACATCGTTTCGCGGATTTGCGGATTATATGCAAACGCCGGAATTTGCGGAGGCGATTGACAGATTGATCGAACTGGCCCGGCACGAACGAATCGCGATCATGTGCGCCGAAGCCGTGCCGTGGCGCTGTCATCGTTCGTTGATTTCCGATGCGTTGCTGATTCGCGGAATTCGAGTTGAACACATCATGAGCCTGACGCATCGGCAGGCTCATGCGTTGACGCCGTTCGCGAAAGTGCGCGGAATGCAAATCACGTATCCGCCGGAGAAATCCGGCGGCGCGGAAAAGCCTCGTCGAAAAACTTCTCCCGCCAGATCTCGCGCGGTCCAGACGAAGCAGAAACCCGTTTTGCCAAAAAAGCATTCCGCAAAACCGCGCAAACGAAAATCCGCCGATCTTCCCGTTTCGGTGTAAATTGAAGCCGGCCGCCTGAAACGGAGGTTCCAATCGGGAAAATGATTCGTCCGGAGGAAACATCAAATTTTGCGCCACGCGAAAACACATTGCCGCGGGAGGAAGGGCTTGCGGGGTTTTTTCCGGGTTATTTCGCGCTGGTGATGGCGACCGGAATTGTTTCTCTGGCGATGCATCATCATGGCATCGAGAGAATTTCAAAAGTTCTTTTCTGGTTCAACGCCGCCGCCTACATTTTCCTTTGGATGGTGACGCTGGCGCGTTTTGCGTTTTATCGAAAGCTGTTTCTGTTTGACCTTACGCATCATTCGCGAGCGGCGACGTTTCTGACGACCATTGCGGCGACGTGTGTGTTAGGCGCGCAATTCGCAATTCTGACGCCGGGAATTTCTGTCGCGAAAGCGTTGTGGTGTTTCGGCGTCCTGCTTTGGATTGTGTTGAGCTACACTTTTTTCACGGTCATTACCGTGCGCGAACCCAAGCCGCCGCTGGAGGCGGGAATCAACGGCGCGTGGCTCCTTGCGATTGTGGCGACGGAATCCATCAGCGTGCTCGGAACGCTGGTCGCGCCGTTTTTCCGGAATTCCGATCCGGTGCTGTTCATCGCGCTCGCGGCGTATCTGGTCGGAGCAATGCTTTATGTTTTTTTCGCGACGCTGATTCTGTATCGCTGGATGTTTTTCAGAATGCAGCCGGAAAAACTGACGCCGGATTACTGGATTGATATGGGCGCGCTGGCGATTACGACTTTGGCCGGAGCGCATTTGCTTCGCGCGTCGCCGCAATGGAGTCTGCTGCAAAACCTGGCTCCGTTCCTGACCGGTTTTACGCTGTTCTTCTGGGCGACGGGGACATGGTGGATTCCGCTGCTGTTGATCGTGGAATTGTGGCGGCACATCTTTGGTCGCGTGCCGCTGGTTTATGGACCGGATTATTGGTCGTTTGTATTTCCGTTGGGAATGTATTCCGCCGCGACGTTTCTGTTGATTCGCGTGACCGGCCTGACATTTCTGAAACCGCTTGCGATCTTGTTCGTTTACATCGCGATGATCGCGTGGCTTTTGACTTTCGCCGGAATGCTTCATTCTCTGGCGCGTTCGTCCTTAAAAAAATTCGCATTCAGAAAGAAATCCTTTCGCTGATTGCATCCTTTCAGCCGCTTTGAAAACGGCCTTTTGCGCCGGCGCATTCAAGGCGGGTGATTACCCGACCCAACTTATTGTAGAACGGCAGCGGTTCAGGGCATAAGTTTTTTTAGAAAGGAAAGTATTATGAATGCGAGCGAAGCACAGGTTGTTCACGCGCCTGCGGAAGAACCAATGTTAAAACGAGCAGCAGGCGGATTGGTTGGAGAAGCGATCGGCTCGATAGCCGTCATCGCGCTGGCGATTGTGGGTCTGGTGGGAATTCTTTCCACGACAATGGCCGCGATTGCCACAATCGTTCTCGGCGTATCCATTCTTCTTGAGAGTGGAATGTTTGCCGGAAGCGCCGAGATGTTGG
>DASSNZ010000055.1:0-10377 GCA_035701135.1 Verrucomicrobiia bacterium | reverse complement strand
GACCGCCGGGTGAATTGATTTTCGGCTGGCACATTGGAAAAGAAACCTGGGTCTGGTGGTTTTCGGAAATTGCCAAATGGCTCGCGGTGATTCTGACGTTTTTGTCCGGCTGGATTTATCTCTGGAAAAACCGCGCGCTTTACCTGAACGACATGTAGGTTGTGAAAGGTTTTCTTCTCTGGCTCGCCCAAGGTTTCGGAATCGGCCGCATTCCCATCGCGCCCGGAACATTCGGTTCAGTCGTTGGATTTCTCTGGACGGCGCTTTTGCTCGCGGCGGGAAATCTCTGGTTTTTTTTGATCGGAACCATCGCGGGACTCGCGCTGTCGGTCTGGATTTGCGGTGAAGGCGAAAAAATTCTGAATCAAAAAGATCCCGGCTCGATTGTCATGGATGAAATCGCCGCGATTCCGCTTTGTTTCTGGAGCTGGATTTTCATCGTGTTTTTCAAAACAGGTTCGACGCCGCCGGTGGAATATTTTTTATCGAAACACATCTGGCCGATGATGATTGGAATATTTCTCGCATTCCGAGTATTCGATATCTGGAAACCGTGGCCCGCGCGGCAAAGCCAATCGCTTCCGGGCGGCTGGGGCGTGACGATGGATGATGCGCTGGCGGCAGTTTACGTGAATGTCGTCACGCTCGCTGTTTTTGGCGCTACTGTTTTGTGAATTCAGCGATGCGGCCCGGGCAGGGGCAGAGTTTGGCCGGAATTGCGCGCGGGCTGGTAAACGCCCGGCTTCAAATTTTTCAATGGTTCGCGCGAGGAACGATTTCGCACGGCGAGAACAATCAAGACGACAATTCCAATCGCGACCAGTCCGCCGAGAACCATCGCGCCTTTCCGCCAATCAATTCTCGAGAGCTGCAGCATCACGAAATCCAGCGGGCCTTTTTTTTGGCCCGTCAGCGGCGGCGGCTCGCTGAATTTCTCGGTTTTTCCGAGTTCGGAATCCAGTTCAGCCATCGTTTCCGGCACGTTCAGTTTGAGCAACGTGGAATACGTGCGGACGAATCCGCGAATATAAACCGGCGCGGAGAACATATCGAAATTTCCTTCTTCGAGCGCGCGGATGTGATCGGTCCGGATTTTCGTTACGTCTGCGACCTGGTTGACCGTCAGGTTTCTCGCTTCGCGGGCCTGGCGGAGTTTTTCGGCGACTGTGGACATGTCGCCATTTATTTGCGCGTTTGCGGCGCGTTTGGCAACAACCTTTTGGCAAACGGACCAGCCAAAGATTCCGCCCGGCGGTTTTCCTGTCGTTTCTACTTTCCTTTTCGCGTCCCGCGAATACAGTTTTCAGACCAATGAACGACATAGACATCGAGAAATTGCAGGGAATCGCCAATCAATTGCGGATTCATTCCATCGCGGCGACAACCGCGGCAGGCAGCGGACATCCGACTTCATGCTGTTCGGCGGCGGACATTGTGGCCGCGCTGTTCTTCGGGCACATGCGTTATCGTCCGAAAGATCCACATTATTACAACAACGACCGCTTCATTCTTTCCAAAGGCCACGCCGCGCCATTGCTTTACGCGGCCTGGGCGGAAACCGGTTTGTTTCCCGCGAGCGATTTATTGAAACTCCGCCAGATCGGCACCGATCTGGAAGGGCATCCCACGCCGCGTTTGCCATTCGTGGATGTCGCGACCGGATCGCTCGGCCAGGGCCTGAGCGTCGGCGTCGGAATGGCATTGTGCGCGCGGCTCGATAAACTCGATTACAAAACTTACGTCCTGCTCGGCGACGGCGAAATCGCGGAAGGCGCGGTTTGGGAAGCCGCGTCGCTGGCCGGAATTTACAAACTGAACAATCTCGTCGCGATTGTGGACGTGAACCGTCTCGGCCAGAGCGAAGCCACCGCATTCGGACACAACATGGACGTTTACGAAAAACGCTTCGCCGCATTCGGCTGGCGCACGGAGGTCATTGACGGACATGACATGGAGGAAATTCTCGAAGTGCTCGCCGCCGACGGCCTCGGCGAACAGCCGCTGGTCATTCTCGCGAAAACAATCAAAGGCGCCGGCATTTCGTTCATTCAGGACAAGGACGGCTGGCACGGAAAACCGTTGAACAAGGAAGAATCCGAACGCGCGATTGCCGAACTGCAACCGAAAGCCAAAACCGGAACCGATGTGCAAATCGCCGCGCCGACCGAACTGCCCGCGCCAAACAATGCCGCGCCCGCGAATTATCCGGCGCTCAATTACAAGCTCGGCGATTCCGTTGCCACGCGCGAAGCCTACGGCGCCGCGCTCGCGCGAATCGGCGAAGTGGATCCGCGCGTTGTCGCGATGGATGGCGACACGAAAAATTCCACGTTCGCGGATAAATTTTTCAAAAAATTCCCGGCGCGCTCCGTGGAATGTTTTATCGCGGAACAAAATCTCGTTGGCGTGGCCACGGGATTCGGCGCGCGCGGAAAAGTTCCTTTCGCGTCCACGTTCGCATGTTTCTTTTCCCGCGCTTACGACCAGATTCGCGTCGCGGGAATTTCCCAGGCGAACCTGAAACTCGCCGGATCGCACGTCGGCGTCAGCATCGGCGAGGACGGCCCGTCGCAAATGGCGTTGGAAGACATCGCGATGATGCGCGCGATTGCCGGCAGCACGGTTTTGTATCCGAGCGACGCCGTTTCCACGGAAAAACTTCTGGAACAAATGGCGCAACATCGCGGCATCTTTTTCCTTCGCACCTCGCGTCCGAAAACGCCGGTGATTTACAACAACGACGAAGCGTTTCCGGTGGGCGGCGCAAAAGTTTTGCGCCAATCCGACGGCGATAAAGTCACGGTCGTCGCGGCGGGCGTTACGCTTTTTGAAGCATTGAAAGCCGCCGATGCGCTGAAAAACGAAGGCATTGGAATCACGGTCATTGACGCTTACAGCATCAAACCGCTCGGCAAGGACGTGATCAAAGCTGCTGCGCAAAAAACGAACAATCTCGTCGTCACCGTGGAAGACCATTACGCCGAAGGCGGATTGGGTGATGCGGTCGCGGGCGAATTGAGCGAGGCCGGAATCAAAGTCCACAAGCTCGCCGTTCGCGAATTGCCGCATTCCGGCAAAGCGGCGGAACTGCTGGCGAAATATGGCATTGACGCCAACGCCATTGTCAAAGCGGTGAAATCGCTGGCTTGATTCACGCTTCCACTTTTTTCAAAGCGCCGCCTCTCGCGGCGCTTTTTTGTGGCACGGGACTCCCGCCCGTGCGTTTCTAAATTACTTTCACTCGCGGTTTCGAATCGCACAGGCGGAAACGCCTTAGCCACTATTG
This sequence comes from Verrucomicrobiia bacterium, assembly GCA_035701135.1. Classification (GTDB taxonomy): domain Bacteria; phylum Verrucomicrobiota; class Verrucomicrobiia; order Limisphaerales; family DASXHY01; genus DASXHY01. The sequence goes on along the minus strand of DASSNZ010000055.1, from coordinate 7,091 downwards.
CCAACTGCGCGAGTTTGCGTGAGATTGGAAAGACGCAACGTATGCCGGGAACGCAGAAATATCTCAAAGGCCAGTTGCTGCTGGACAGCGGTCAACTGGGCGGATCATTTTTTCAAAGAACCGTCGTGCTGATTTGCGAGCACAACGCCGACGGCGCGTTCGGACTCGTTCTCAATCGCGCGATGGGCAGCAAGGTCGGCGAAATGCTCGTCGCGGATTTGCCGGATTCGCTCAAGGAATCTCCGCTTTACCTCGGCGGACCGGTTCAGCCGACCACGCTGAGTTTTCTTCATTCCGACGCTTTCATTCCGGATGGAAACACGCTTTCCGACTTTTCGCCGGAAGGAAATTCTTCCGGGAGCATTATTCCCAATCTGGTCCTCGGCCATTCGCTGGAGGAACTGGTGGACATCGGCGAATCGTTTTCGACAACGCGCAAACTCAAAATGTTCGCGGGTTATTCCGGCTGGAGTCCGGGACAATTGGAGGACGAACTCAAACGCGAGGCGTGGCTCGTGCATCCCGCGTCGGTTGAACTGATTTTTGAAACGCATCCCGACGACCTCTGGAAAACGATTCTTCGCAAAAAAGGTTGGAAATATAAATTACTGCTGCAGACGCCGGAGGATTTGTCGTCGAATTGAGCGGAGGAAATTTTTAAAATCCGAATACCGAAATTTAAATCCGAAAAATCGGAGCGACTCAGTCAAAAAATTTAACCACGGATTAACACGGATTAACACAGACGAGGAATAGATTAATGATGTATTCAAGCAATCGGAGAGGCTTGCCGTTTTGCCAAACAGAATTTCAATACAATTTTGCTTTTTTATCCGTGTTAATCCGTGTTCACCCGTGGTTTCAACCGAAATTAGTCCGGCTGAGACGCAAAATCCGAATTTGATTGAGAAACACCTGGATTTTTCAGTTTGGGTTTCTTTCGGATTTCGACCTTTGGATTTCGGGATTTTTGCCGAATCTGTTTCCTGTTAAAAGACACCGCTGTCCGGCTCTTGGACACGGAGTTGAGGTCATCCTGAAATTCCAAACGTTTTCCGATGGATTCGTCCGGGGGAGAAATTTTTTCACGGAGAATCTCTACGTACATCTTCGGACAAATTTCACGGCGGCACGCTTTCTGCGAAACGATTGGCAGACGCAAACCTATGCATCCGAATTTATCTGATAACGCGGCCACCGGTGACATCGAAATCAAACTGGACGGAATGTCCGTCGAGGTTCCATCCGACCGGCGCTCGTTTGGAGCGATCCGTTCTTATCTGGAACTGCTCGCTCTTCAGGAACAACGTGTTCTTTGCTCGATCAATCTGGATGGCGAACCGGTGAATCTCACTCAACCGCAAAATTCCGCGCAGCCATTCGCGCTTTTCGAAGCCGAAACGATGGGTCTGAACGAAGTTCCCGCGCAACTCATCAAAGCCGCTCTGCAACAAACCATTTCCGCTCGCGGCCGATTGGAATCCGCCGTCGAACTCGTGTTGATCAATGACAACTCACACGCGCGCGAAATCTGGTGGAATCTTTCCGCTCTCATGAAAGAGCCGTTGCTCACGTTGAGTCTTCTTCCCGAAAATATTTGCAAGCCGTCAAACGGCGGCGCGTCGCTGACGCAGCTTCGCAAATGGCAGCTTGAACAACTCGGCTGCGTGATTCATGACGTGGATACCGCGTGCGACGCCGAAGATACTATCGTGCTGTCCGATGCTTTGGAAAATCGTGCGCTGCCCTGGCTCAACGCGCTGCACGATTCATTGAATCTCTGGAACGAAACGCTTCTGGCCGAAACGCGCGTCGCTGCGGCGCTCACTTGAAAGCCGTTTTCCGACCACTGTTTCGCGTTTTTTTGTAACTGACCGGCGAAACCGTTCCGCGTTTTTTTTCCGGCGCTTCGCCGTTCAGCGTGCGTTTCAGTTCGCGAATCTGATCGCGCAACAGCGCCGCTTTTTCAAACTCCAGATTATTCGCCGCGCCTAACATTTCCTCCTCCAGCTCGGAAATCGTCGCGGCAATGTCAATGTCTCCGCCCGCTTCATTCAACACAGCGGCGGCGGCATTATGCGTTTGTTTGTAGGATGACAAACTTTCCTCGACCGCGCGGCTCACGCTGCGCGGCGTAATATTATTTTCATGGTTGTACGCCAGTTGTTTTTTCCGGCGATACTCCGAAACGGCGAGAAATTTCTGAATGCTTTGCGTCCTCACATCGGCATACAAAATCACCTCGCCGTTCAAATGCCGCGCGGCGCGTCCCGCCGTCTGAATCAAACTCGTCGCGCTGCGCAAGTAACCTTCCTTGTCCGCGTCCAAAATCGCCACGAGCGAAACCTCGGGCAAATCCAATCCTTCGCGCAACAAATTGATTCCAACCAGCACGTCGAATTCGCCGTTGCGCAACGCGCGCAAAATTTCCACGCGCTCAATCGCATCAATTTCGCTGTGCAGATACTGAACATTGATTCCGATCTCGCGAAGATAATCCGTCAGTTCCTCGGCAGTGCGCTTGGTCAACGTCGTGACCAAAACCCGCTCTTTGATATCAGCCCGTTTTCGGCATTCATTGATCAGATCGTCAATCTGTCCGCCTAACGGTTTGATTGTGATTTTCGGATCCACCAGACCGGTTGGACGCACGATCTGCTCGACGACACGGTTTTTCGACCATTCCAATTCGCGCGGCCCCGGCGTTGCGCTCACGTAAATCGTCTGGTTTTGCAGCGCCTGAAATTCCTCGAACTTCAGCGGGCGATTGTCCAGCGCGCTGGGCAATCGAAAACCGTGCTCGACCAAAACCGTTTTTCGCGAACGATCGCCTTCGTACATCGCGCCGATTTGCGGAACCGTCGCGTGCGATTCGTCAATGACCAGCAAATAATCCTTTGGAAAAAAATCGAACAGCGTGTGCGGGCGCGAGCCGGGCGGACGTCCTGCGAGATGACGCGAATAATTTTCGATGCCGGAACAGAATCCCATTTCCTCCATCATTTCCAGATCGTATTCCGTCCGCATTTTGATCCGCTGCGCCTCAAGCAGTTTTCCGTTTTTTTCGAACCACGCGATGCGTTCTCCCAATTCCTCGCGAATGGAAAGCAGCGCGGGACGAAGTTTTTCGGCGGGCGCGACGAATTGTTTCGCCGGAAAAACCATCGCGCTGTTCAACGTTTCCAGTTTTTCGCCGGTCAACGGCTCGAAACGCGTAATGCGCTCGATTTCCTCGCCGAAAAATTCCACACGAAGCGCGTCCTCGCGTCCAGCGGGACAAAGCTCGACCGTGTCGCCGCGAACGCGAAATTGCCCGCGCGCGAACTCGATGTCGTTCCGCGCGTATTGCAGTTCGACGAGCCGCTGGAGAAAATGATCGCGCGAGATTTCCTGGCTGACGCGCACGCCAATCACCATCGCCTCGTAATCCTCCTTGCTGCCGATTCCGTAAATGCACGACACGCTCGCAACGACGACGACATCGCGCCGCGAGAAAAGTGAACTCATCGTGGAAAGCCGCAGCCGCTCAATCTCCTCGTTGATGCTCGAATCTTTTTCGATAAACGTGTCGGTGCGCGGAATGTAGGCTTCCGGCTGATAATAATCGAAATAGCTGACGAAATATTCGACGGCGTTGTTTGGAAAAAAACTTTTGAATTCCGCGTAAAGCTGCGCGGCGAGCGTTTTGTTGTGCGAAAAAACGAGCGTGGGTTTTCCGACGTTTTTGATCACGTTCGCAATGCTGAACGTTTTTCCCGAGCCGGTGACGCCGAGCAGCGTCTGATGTTTCGCGCCCGCGAGCAGACCTTCTGTCAGTTTCGCAATCGCTTGCGGCTGATCTCCGGCGGGTTTGTATGACGAAACGAGTTCAAACATGGAGCGAAGGTACGGGCGACGCCCAAAGCCGTCAACGAGCGCACCCGGTTTTTAATTGGAGAAGTGGCGCAAATGTTCAGCGATTCGCCCTGACTCGGAAAAATTTTGTGGGATCCGCATTTATCGGCAATTGCATTTCTACTGTGCTGCCATCGCCAATAATTGGATCGCCGTACGGAATCCAATCCGTGAGGTTGGTTGAGCAATAGATCTGATATGTGATTCCGGAAAGCATTGTCCAACTCATCAACAGATTCGTCCCCTGAATTCCACCGGTCACGGTCGGCGTAATGTCGGGCAACAAAATCGTAAACGCGCCGGTGTAGGTGGCGGGCATTGATTGGCCGAGAAAATCTTCGATTTGCGGACCGGCCTGAATGGAGTAGTCGCCCGAAGAGGTTTGTTCTGGAAAACTGATGCGCACCGTCGTGGGATTCAGAACCGAAATCGTGAGATTGGTTTCGATTCCGCTCGGCGTTCCAAGAACAAAGTCGGAACTTAAAACCGACGAGGCTTCGAGAACCGAACTGAATTCCAGATCCACCTGACTGACGGTGTTGCTGAGAATTCCTGTTGGCGTTTGAGAAAGCACGTTGAATAAATCCAGATTCGTTGAAATGAAAACCGTTCCGTCTGATCCATTGAACGCGCCAATTGCGCCTGCGGCGGAAATCGTGCCACCAAATGTGTTGGACGGCGAATAAATGGCGATGCGTCCACCGCCTCCGCCACCGCCATCGTATAATTCTCCGGCACCGCCATTTGCTTGAATCGCGCCGGTTCCTTCGAGGGACGTTGCGGAAATCCAGATGCTTCCGCCCGAGCCACCGCCGGATTGCTCCTGCGTCCCAGGATTTCCATCTGCGAGAATTCCGCCGTTCACATTGAGAGTTCCACCGACTGTGAGGTGCACCGCGCCGCCGCCTTCGGAACCGCCAAAACTTCCGCTTGCGCCGCCTCGGCTGCCGCGATCCACAGGCCGCGTCGCCGAACCGTAGGTTGTTCCGCCCGGCACATCGGAAGCGGACATTCCACCTGCTCCACCGTAACCTGCGCCGCCGCTTCCTTGTCCGAATTTGAAAGTGCCGGCTCCGGGACCAACGTCGAAAGGCAGCGCAAATCCTTTTCCGTCCAGATCAATTGCGCTGTTGGAAGCAATGATCACATTTTGCACAACCGCAAGGTCAAGATTGGCGTTCACCGGTAATGAGGAAACAATTCCGCCGGGATTGAGAATCAGATTATTCAAAACGGGCGGCGCGGTTGGAAAATTCACGATCGCGTTGTTTTGAACGATGAGGTCGAACGGCAAATCCGGTAAATCAAACGTGGCATCCACCGGCGTATTGGTGCCGGACAATCCGCCATTATCAACTATGATTTCCGGAACCGGCGAGGGTTGTCCCACATCCTGGATCCGATCTAAAAAAATCGTTCCTGCGCCGCCAAATCCCGCTCCATCGCCGCCGTGCGCCGAAAAATTACCGGCAAAAAGATTGGAAGAACAGCGAATGGCGATTCGTCCGCCGCCACCGCCATAGCCCTGAACATCGGCGGGAGCGTTTACATTCGCTGCGGCAATTCCGCCCGACCCTCCGTTTGCGGAAATCGCACCGGTTCCCGCGAACGTTCCCGCAGAGAGCCAGACACTCCCGCCCGCGCCACCGCCGCCGTTCACATCTCCGTCGGATCCATTTGCCGAAATTTTTCCATTCACTGTGAGTGTTTGCTGTGCCGTCAAGTGAATGACCCCACCACCCGAGCCGTCGGTTGAAGGAGGAAATGAATTTCCGGGCGCGCCACCACTTCCAGCCAGCGCAGGATTCTGAATGGAATCATAAGCATTGCCACCATACAAACCGTTCAGGGTATTCACCGCGCCATAACCACCATGACCGCCGCCTCCACCGCCGTTAGGATTGGGAAGACCCGCACCAATTCCCTGGCCACGGGGAAATCCGGTTCCATCGGCAACAATTCCGCCTCCTTCGTTAACAATTCCCGATCCGGTGAGCAGGATTGGAGAACCGCTCGCGGGTTGAAGCCACGCGTTTGAAGCGATGTTCAAATCATGCAGAGTTAGCGAGCCGGTTGATGTTACCATTGCTCCTTCGGCGATGGCCAGGTCCGTGGCGAAATAAAGCGATGGCAATGGCGTGCCGGCTCCTGAAATCCCGCTGTTATCCACCAGCAACAACGCTCCATCTTTTGCGTCATCCTTCGTGTAAATTGTCCCCGCTCCGCCCGAATTAAATCCGATTCCGCCATGAGCGGACATCGTACCGGCAAAACCACTGATTCCGCCTGAAACCGCAATTCGTCCGCCGCCTCCGCCTCCACCGTTGTTAAGTCCATTGCCGCCATTGGCCGAAATCGCTCCCGTTCCCGAAAGTGTTTCCGCAGAAATCCAGATGCTCCCACCGGAACCGCCACCGATGGTATTATAAGGAATTGAGCTGATGCTTGACTGCGGCGCGAGATAAGAGTCCGTTCCATTTACTGAAATTTGGCCGTTGAGAATCAATGAACCGCTCACATTCAGCCGAATCACCGCGCCACCGGCTCCGACGACATAATAGGGCAAATATGGATATGGATTTCCTGCACTACCGGGCATGATCGGCGAACTGAATAAATCGTAAGCGCCGCCGCCGGAACCAGTGCTTGCGGACAAACCACCGGAACCGCCGTGTCCCGCTCCGTTTCCATTCGAGCCTCCACCCGGTCCTCCGTAGAGATAACCGAGACCATTGCCATCAATGGCACTGCCGGATTCAACCATCGCGTTCCCGGTTACGTTTACTGTAAATCCTGACGTGCCCGACGTTAAACAAAACAAGACCGCGTGATCCGTGACAGATAAATCATGAAAAGTCTGTGAGGCGCTTAGCACCCCGCGAGCCGCTCCTCGCAATATCAGATCGGAAACCGGCAGATTTGAAATGGGCGTGTTCGTTCCAGAATGGCCGGCATTGTCCAAAATAATTTGACCGAACTGCTGTCCGGTTTGTTTCAGGTAAATGGTTCCCGCGCCGCCCCAGTTTGTTCCCGGTCCGCTGCCGCCGTACGCTGTAATCGGACCGGACAGCGAAAGACCTCCATTTTGAATTTCAATCGCGATGCGTCCGCCGCCAGCGCCGCCGCCTGTCGGTCTATTTCCGTTTCCGCCATTGGCCGAAATGGAACCCGAACCAGACAGGCTTCCAACTATAAGC